>NZ_JBHYWP010000083.1:0-35481 GCF_042751845.1 Streptomyces sp. NPDC059398
CACACATAAACACCCACCATAAGCTCGGCCCCGTCTTATTTTTTAAATAGACCAAAAAAATACGCCCCCCCCCAAAACCCACCCCCCCCCCCCCCCCGCCCCACCGCCCCCCCCAATCGGCATGATCCGGAAAAGTCCGGGGCTTCGGTGTGATCCCGGTCCCTCAGGACCGGTGGCCCACCGCCTCCGCGTACAGCGAGCGGTCCACCACCTTGTCCTCCGGCAGCGGGTCGCCCTGCGCGACCCCGGCGTCCCGGTACGCCTTCTGCAGCCGGTCCGTCGTGCCCTTGCGGATCTCCCAGTCCATCCGGAGCGAGGGCGTCGAGGTCAGGACCGACTCGTCGGTCTTCAGCAGCCTGGCCAGCGAGGCCGTGAAGCCCTTGTCGGCCTTGTAGTCGCCGGAGAAGTAGGTGTTCACGGTCCGGATATAGGCGCGCAGGAAGGCGACACCCGCGTCCGGGTCCCTGGCCAGCAGATTCGGGCCGAAGAGCAGCCCGCCGAGCGGTTCGCCCAGTGGCTGGCCGCCCAGGAAGGTGTACTTCGCGTTCCCGTCGACCTTGCGCCAGACCGGGTCGAGCAGCCAGGCCGAGTCGACGCCGCCGTTCTGCAGCGCCGTCAGGACGTCCGCCGAGCCGAGCTGCTGGAAGCCGATCGAGCCGAGGCCGCCGCCGTGCTTCTGGAGGGCCTTCTCCATCGCGTAGGTGACGACCGACCCCTTGCCGATCATGGTGCCCATCTTCCGGCCCTTCATGGTCACCGACGAAGGGCTCTCCCCGTCCTTGAGCCGGGCCCACAGCCCGCTCTTGGAGGCCGGGTCGGGGGAGAAGTTCCCGGCGACCCACTTGATGTCGAAGCCGCCCCTGATGCCGTTCATCACGGCTGCCTCGGGCGCCGCCCACTGGGCGTCGATGTCCCCCTTGGCGAGCAGGGGCAGCGCGTCGGGTGTCGGCAGCACCTTCAGCTGGACGTCCAGTCCCTCCTTCCTGAACTCGCCCTTCTCGACCGCCACTTCGAGCGGGGCCACATACTCGGCCGCCAGCGTGCCGGTCGCGAGGACCAGCTTGCGCTTCTTGGCCAGCGGCCGGGGTGCGGGGGCGCCCTTCGCGCAGCGGGCCGGCGCCCGGCCCGGTGCGAGGTCGGCCGGGTCGGTCCACCCCTTGGCGCAGCCCGCTACGGCCCGCACCGGACGGGGCTTCCTCACGGGCGCCGGGCCGTCGTCGTGTTTCGCGCAGCCGGCAGACACGAGCAGGGAACCGGCGACGAGCAGGGTCGTGCAGAGCGTGCTGATACGCATGGAGCCTCCGTACGAGAGGACATCGGGGCTTCGGGGACCGGGGTTCCCGGAAACAGGGCTTCGGGGACGGCCCGGTTCAGGACTGGCTGCGGCCCCGGTCGCGCGGGGCCCACGGGGTGAGCAACCGCCCGGCGATCCGCACCAGTTCGGAGAAGAGGACCCCGAGCACGGCCACACAGACGATCCCGACGAACATCACGTCGTTCTGGAAGAGCGCGCGGGAGTCGAAGATCAGATGTCCCAGGCCGTCGTCGGCGGCGATCTGCTCCGATGCGACGATGACCAGCACCGCAACCCCGGCCGCGATCCGGGCCCCGACGAGCACCGCGGGCAGTGAGGCGGGCAGCAGGACGTGCCGGAACATCTGCCAGGGCGACGCACCGAAGACCTGCCCCGCGTCGCGGTGTCCGGCCGGGACGGCGAGCACCGCCGCCATCGTGGAGATCCAGACGAAGAAGAAGACCGTGGCGGCGACCAGCGCGATCTGCGGGCCTTCGCCGAGCCCGAACATATTGAGGAAGACCGGCAGCAGGGCGAGCTTCGGGACCACGTACAGTGCGTCGAGCAGCGGTTCCAGGGCGGCCCTCACCAGGGCGAGCGACCCCATCAGCAGGCCGAGTACGTACCCCGAGACCGTGCCGATCGCATAGCCGCCGAGCACCCGCCTGAGCGTGGCCCACACATCGGGCCAGAGCGCGCCGCGGGCCGCACGGTCCCAGCCGTCCGAGAGGATCGTGGAGGGTGCGGGATAGACCCGGTCGTCGAGCCAGGACCGGTCGGCCGCCAGCTGCCAGAGCAGCACCAGGACGACGGGTACGGCGACGGCGAGGGCCAGCTCCAGGGTGCGGCGCCTGCGGTGGGTGCGTACGGGATGCAGCTCCTGCGGGCCCGGCCGTCTGACCAGCAGTCCGTCCTTCGGTGCCTTGACCGCGGTGCTCATGCGGGGACCGCCTCTCCGCGTACCTCGCCGCGCAGCAGCTCCCACAGCTCGGCCTTGAGCGCGGTGAACTCGGGCGCCGACCGCATGTCGCCGGTCCGTGGCCGGGGGAACGGCGGCCGGCGCTCGGCGATGATCCGGCCGGGGCGCGCCGACATCACCAGGACGCGGTCGCCCAGGACGATCGCCTCTTCGAGGCTGTGGGTGATGAAGAGGGCCGTGGTGCGGGTGGTCTGGGTGAGTTCGAGCAGTTCGTCCTGGAGGATGGTGCGCAGCTGTGCGTCCAGGGCCGCGAACGGCTCGTCCATCAGCAGGATCTCGGGTTCCACGGCGAGAGCGCGGGCGATGGCGACGCGCTGGCGCATGCCGCCGGAGAGGGCCGCCGGGTAGGCGTCGGCGAAGTCGGCGAGTCCGATGCGCGCCAGCCAGTCGCGGGCGCGGCGGTCGGCCTCGCTGCGCGGGACGCGCTGGATGTCGAGGCCGAAGCGGACGTTGGCCAGGACGTTCTTCCAGTCGTAGATGCCGTAGTCCTGGAAGATCATCGCGGCCGGGCGGGCAGTCGCGGTACGGATGGCCAGCTCGCCGGTGCTGGGGCGCAGCAGTCCGGCCGCGATCCGCAGCAGGGTGGACTTGCCGCAGCCCGAGGGGCCGACGATGCAGGTGAACTCGCCGGGGGCGATGTCCAGATCCACCGGACCGAGTGCGTCCAGGGCGGTACGGCCGCGGCCGAAGGCACGGGTGAGGGACCGGGCGCGGAGCTTGGGGGAGTGGGCGGGGGGTGGTGCGGGGGGCGCTTCGGCGGTGAGTGGGGGCGGGTGCGGGTCTCCCACGGTGTCTCCTTGCGGAGGGGCGGACGGGTGGTAGCCGCAGAGGATATGACGGGTCGTCAGATACTGGAAGAGGCGTGCGCGCGACGGAGCCCCCGGGGTGTACGTGACGGAGCCCCGGGGCATACGCCCCGGGGCTCCGGTGGAAGTGCTGGTGTGCCGGTGCGGGTCAGGCTGACGCGCAGGCCGGGCAGATGCCCCGGTAGGTCACCTCTACGTCGGAGATCGTGAAGCCGAAGCGCTCCGTGTCCGGCAGGTCGCGCAGCGGGTTGCCTGCGGGGTGGACGTCGCGGATGGAGCCGCACTGGCCGCAGACCAGGTGCTGGTGGGGCCGGTGCGCGTTCGGGTCGTACCGCTTGGCGCGGCGGTCCGTGGAGACCTCGATCACCTCACCGAGCACGACCATCTCGCCCAGCGTGTTGTAGACCGTCGCGCGGGAGATCTCCGGGAGCCGGGACACGGCGCGGGCATGCACCTCGTCGGCGGTCAGATGAACGTGGTCCCCGTCGAGGACCTCGGCCACGACGCGACGCTGTGCGGTCATCCGCCAGCCGCGGTCGCGCAGGCGTTCCAACAGGTCACTCATAAGGTCCAGCCTAACAGGAGGAGGGTCGAGTCCCGAACGGGTGTGACTTTGGACTGTCGCTTGACTTAGACAAAGTCCATCGTAGGATCGGAAAAGGCACCCGCCAAGGGACAGGACAGAGCAGGAATGACGCAGGAGGCGCTCGTGACACAGGGACCACTCACCACGGAGACCGGGGCGCCGGTGGGCGACAACCAGAACAGTGAGACCGCGGGCGCCGGCGGTCCTGTCCTGGTCCAGGACCAGCTGCTCCTCGAGAAGCTCGCGCACTTCAACCGTGAGCGCATCCCGGAGCGCATCGTGCACGCCCGCGGCGCCGGTGCGTACGGCACCTTCACGCTGACCCGCGACGTCTCGCAGTGGACGCGTGCGAAGTTCCTCTCCGAGGTCGGCAAGCAGACCGAGACCTTTCTGCGCTTCTCCACCGTCGCGGGCAACCTCGGCTCGGCGGACGCGGTGCGCGACCCCCGCGGCTTCGCGCTGAAGTTCTACACGGAGGAGGGGAACTACGACCTCGTCGGGAACAACACGCCCGTCTTCTTCATCAAGGACGCCATCAAGTTCCCCGACTTCATCCACACCCAGAAGCGCGACCCGTACACTGGCTCGCAGGAGGCCGACAACGTCTGGGACTTCTGGGGCCTCAGCCCCGAGTCGACCCACCAGGTGACCTGGCTCTTCGGTGACCGGGGGATCCCGGCGTCCTTCCGCCACATGAACGGGTACGGCTCGCACACGTACCAGTGGAACAACGCCGAAGGCGAGGTCTTCTGGGTCAAGTACCACTTCAAGACCGACCAGGGGATCAAGAACCTCACCACCGAGGAGGCCGTCCGCCTCTCGGGTGTGGACCCGGACAGCCACCAGCGCGATCTGCGTGAGTCCATCGAGAAGGGCGACTTCCCGTCCTGGACCGTACAGATCCAGGTCATGCCGGCGGCCGACGCGGCGAACTACCGCTTCAACCCGTTCGACCTGACCAAGGTCTGGCCGCACGAGGACTACCCGCCGGTCGAGATCGGGAAGCTGGAGCTCAACCGCAACCCGGAGAACATCTTCGCCGAGGTCGAGCAGTCCACCTTCTCGCCGGCCAACTTCGTTCCCGGCATCGGTCCTTCACCGGACAAGATGCTCCAGGGCCGTCTCTTCGCGTACGGCGACGCGCACCGCTACCGCGTCGGCATCAACGCCGACCACCTGCCGGTCAACCGCCCGCACGCCGTGGAGGCGCGCACCAACTACCGGGACGGCGTGCTGTACGACGGCCGTCACAAGGGCGCCAAGAACTACGAGCCGAACAGCTTCGGCGGCCCCTTCCAGACGGACCGGCCGCTCTGGAACTCCACGCAGGTCAGCGGCGCCACGGGCAACCACCCGGCGCCCAGCCACGCCGAGGACGGCGACTTCGTGCAGCCCGGGAACCTCTACCGGCAGATGACCGAGGACGAGAAGAGCAGGCTCATCGACAACCTGGCCGGCTTCATCTCGGAGGTCTCGCGCGACGACATCGCCGAGCGCGCGGTGGACAACTTCCGCCGGGCCGACGGTGACTTCGGCAAGCGGCTGGAAGCCGCGGTCCGGGCCCTGCGCGCCTGAACCACCCGGGGCCGCACGGCAAGCCCCCATGAGCAGGGCCGGATCCCCGCGGGGGTCCGGCCCTGCGGGCTGTCCGCCCGGCCGGGTCAGGAGCCGTGTCGTCGGATCAGGAGCCGGGTCGGGAGCCGCCTCAGGAGGAGACCAGTGCCGGGGAGTCACGCCTGTCCGGCGCCCAGCAGCGGATGATGTCACGCACCGACACGACGCCGACCGGTCCCGCGCCGTCGAGCACGATCAGATGGCGGAAGCCGCCGTTCGACATCGCCTCGGCCGCTTCCTCCAGGGTCCAGGAGGGCGCGGCGAAGACCACATCCATGGTGGTGTGGGCGCCCGCGGGCTCCCGGTCGGGGTCCAGGCCGCTGCCTACGGCGTTGAGGATGTCGCGCTCGGTGAGAATGCCGACTCCGCAGGTGTCGGGGTCGAGCACGACAGCCGCACCGATACGGCGGGCGGACATCAGGGCTGCGGACTGGCGGAGTGTGTGGGCGGGGCCGATGGTGAGGACCACCGTGCTCATGGCGTCGCTGACGAACATGGCGGGTGCCACCTCCTGGGAGTTCCAGCATGCGCGTGAATTCACACATTCACAAGCAGGGCTCTCAGAGTCGCACCACCGGCGTGGACCCGGCAAGGTTCCGGGAGGGTGAAGTCCTGGGCGGCAGTTCGGTGTTCGGCGGCGGCGTTCAGTAACGCTGGTTGAGATAGCCGAGCAGGTCCTGGTGGAGCAGGCCGTTGGAGGCGGCCGCGTTGCCGCCCTCGACGCCGCGCACCCCGTCCAGGCTGGTGAACTCGCCGCCCGCCTCCTGGACGACGATGGCGGTGGCCGCCATGTCCCAGAGCGACAGCTCCGGCTCGGCGCACATGTCCACCGAACCCTCGGCGACCATCATGTACGGCCAGAAGTCCCCGTACCCCCGGGTGCGCCAGCAGTCCCGGGTCAGGTCCAGGAAGCCGTCGAGCCGGCCCTGCGCCTCCCAGCCGCCGAGCGAGGCGTACGCGAACGAGGCGTCCGCGACCTTGGAGACCTGCGAGACACGCAGCCGGGTGGCCGAGGTCAGACTGCGCCCGGTGTACGCGCCGCCGCCCTTCGCCGCCCACCAGCGGCGGCCGAGCGCGGGTGCGGAGACCACACCGACCACCGGCTCGTGGCCGTCGTCGCCCGCCACGGCCAGGGAGATCAGCGTGGCCCAGACCGGGACGCCGCGTACGTAGTTCTTGGTGCCGTCGATCGGGTCGATGATCCACCGGCGGGCGCCCGTGCCCGACAGGCCGTACTCCTCGCCGAGGATCGCGTCACGCGGCCTGGCACGCTGGAGCTGTCCGCGGATCAGCTCCTCGGCGCCCTTGTCGGCCTCCGTCACGGGGGTCATGTCCGGCTTCGTCTCGACCTTCAGGTCGAGGGCCTTGAACCGGTCCATGGTCGCCGCGTCGGCGGCGTCCGCGAGGACATGGGCGAGGCGCAGATCATCGTGGTAGTCGGGCATGGTCGTCACAGTATCCACCGGGCCCCCGATCGGGCCACAGGGCCCTGCCGGGCGTGCTGCCGCGCGGACTATTGACACTCCAGCGGCCCCCGTCAACCCTGAGCGCAGAGGCGTACGGCCCAGGAGGCGACGATGCCCGCAGCGCGCGAATCCCTGCTCGACTCCGCCCTCGCGGCCCTCACCGTCCGCGACTGGTCCGCTGTCCGCATGGTCGATGTGGCGGCCGCCGCGGGGTTCTCCCGGCAGACCCTCTACAACGAGTTCGGCTCCAAGGACGGTCTTGCCCGCGCCCTGGTGCGGCGCGAGGCCGACCGCTACCTCCGGGGCGTGGACCGCGCGCTGTCGGGACCGGCCACGGAGCGGGAGCGGATGGTGGCCGTCGCCGTGTGGACGGTCACCGCCGCGCGTGCGCATCCGCTGCTCCGGGCGCTGCTGACCGGTTGCTGGGCGGGGCCGCTGCCCGCGCCCGGTCCCGCGCCCCGGACCGGCGGGCCGTACGCCCCTTCGCAGCGCTGTGCGGCCGGGGGGCCGCCCGCGCCGGGCGAGCTGATCGCGGCGGTACGGCACCGGGCGGCCCTCGCACTGACCGCCGGTCACCTGGCGGATGAGGCGGCCGATCTGGTGTACCGCTGCGAGGTGGCCGTACGCCTCGCGCTCTCGCACCTCGTCGCACCAGGTGACCTGACAGTTGATCACCTGGTGCGCGAGGCGGTGGTGCGGGCGGCGTGAGGGCCGCGGGCGGAAGGTCCCGGGTGCGGTCGGCTACTTCTTGAGCCAGCCGACCTTGCTGTAGTCGGTGTCCGCGAGGCCCGTCGCACCGTAGTTGGCGAGCCCCTTGCGGACCGCCAGGATCTGCGGGCGCTGGTACAGCTCGATCGAGTGGCCGAGCTTCCAGATCTCCACGTCGGCCTCGTTGTAGAGCTTGACGGACTGCGCGTGGTCGGTGGCCTCACCGGCCTTCTTCATCAGCGCGTCGATCTTCGGGGAGCCGACCGAGCCGAAGTTCTGGAAGAGGTTCTTGCCCTTCGGCTGCTGGTAGACCGGGTAGAGCTTGCTGGTGTAGGCCTCGTCCACATTGCGGAAGCTGGCGAGGTCGAAGTTGCCGGTGTTCACGAACTTGTTGAAGTAGTCGTTGGCGGGCACCTTCTTGATCTCGACCCGCACGCCCACCGCGGCGTACATCTGCTGCACCAGTTCGGCCTGGTCCGTCGAGGCGGAATTGCCGCCCGCGCTCAGGACGTAGTCGAGGGTGAGCTTCTTGCCGTCCTTGGTGCGCGGCTTGCCCTCACCCGCGCTCTTCCAGCCCGCCTCGTCGAGCAGCTTCTTCGCCTTCTCGGGGTCGAACTTGTCGAACGCGCTGGTGTTGTCCTGGTAGCCCTGCTGGTTGGGCATGAAGAAGTGGTTGTCCAGCGGCTTGAGTTCGAAGGAGAGGTCCTTCGCGAAGCTGGCGTTGATGCCCTTGCGGTCGGTCGCCGCCTGGAGGGCGTTGCGTACCTTCACGTCCTTCAGGGGACCGCGCCCGCCGTTCAGCGTGATGTGCACCTCGTCCCAGCGCGCCCCGCGCCTGATGGCGGTGTCCGGTTCCTTGACCAGCCGCTTGTAGTCCTCGGGCAGCAGCGCGGTCGTCTCGTCCACCTCCTTGTTGAGGTAGGCCTCCGTCTGGGCGGTCATGTCGAGGACGCGGTAGACGATCGAGGCGAGCTTCGGCTTGTTCCCCCACCACTTGGGGTCCGGGACCAGGGTGACCGTCTGCCCGGTCCTGTCGTACGAGCCGACCTTGAACGCGGCGCTGGTAACCGGGGCCTTCTGCGTCCAGCCCTTGTTGAACTTCTCCGGGGTGTCGATGTACGCGGCCGGGTACAGCGGGTCGAAGAGGCGCTGCCAGTCGGCGTACGGAGTGGAGAAGGTGATCTTCACTCCGTGGGCGTCGGCGCCCTGCTCCACCTTGGATATCTGGCTGTAGCCGGTGGTGTCGGCCGCCTCGTACGCCTTGTCGGTGCCGTTCAGCGCCTTCCACTGGGCGTGGAAGTCCTTCCAGCTCAGCGGCTTCCCGTCGGACCACTTCGCCTTCGGGTTCAGCTGATAGGTCACCACCTGCGGGCTGGTGGAGGTGACCTTCGCCGAGACCAGGAAGTTCGGGTTGGGGTGGCCGATGCCCTTGGCGTCGGCGTCGAAGAGGTCGGGCAGGATCGCTCCGTCGAGGTCCGCGCCGTCGCCCTGCTGGCCGTCGACCTGGTTGACGTTGTACTGCGTGATCCACTGGTCGATCCCGAACCGCAGCGAGCCGCCCTGCTTCAGGTCGCTCAGCGGATGCGCGTTGACGCTCTGGCCGTCCACCTGGGGAGCGGCCTGCTTCTTGGCCGAGTCCCCGCCGTCGTCGGAAGAGCTGCAGCCCGCCACCGCCAGAGTGGCCGACAGTGCTGCGGCGATGGCGACAACGGTGGTTCTGCGCATCGGTGTTCTTCCTCCGGTTCAAGGCGGCCTGATCGAGGCCACAGGTCACCGAGACGGTAAGTCGGCCTCATAGCCCAGCGGGAGAGCAACGGCGATGCTGTTATGCATTCTTTGCATGCGCGCAACAAACATTGGTCAAGCTGTATCAACAAGCCGACGAAAAGCACCCGACGTACAGCACCGGACGATCAATAACCGATCAGCACCGGACAAAGGCACCGATGGGGCCTGCCGCGGCCGTGATCCCACCACGATCCCCAGCGACCGAACCCCAGCGGAGGACCAACACCCGTGGCCGCCTTCCTGGCCAAGCGACTCGGCTACTACGCCGTCCTGTTGCTTGTCGCCATCTGTCTGTCGTACCTGCTGGCCTCGCTCGCGCTGGATCCGCGCGCGTACTACGAGGGCCGCCAGCCGCCCCTCTCGCCCAGCTCCGTCGACCACCACCTCACCGCGCTCGGCGTCAACGACCACACCCCGCTCCTCAGCCGCTTCGGGAGCTGGGCCGGACACGCCCTGCACGGCGATCTCGGACAGACCATCGACGGGACCTCCGTGGACGCGGAGTTCGGCCGCCGGATCGGCGTCAGCCTGCGGCTGCTGCTCCTCGGCAGCATCCTCGGCACGGTCATCGGGGTGCTCGCCGGCGCCTGGACCGCCGTACGCCAGTACCGGTTCTCGGACCGTGCGGTGACCCTGATCTCCTTCGTCCTGCTCTCCACCCCGGTGTTCCTGCTCGCGGTGCTGCTGAAGATCGGAGCCATCTGGTTCAACCAGAAGACCGGCACCGACGTCATCGTCTTCACCGGCGAGAAGACCCCCGGCCTGGACTCCGGCTTCCTGGCCGTGCTCAAGGACCGGTCGGTGCACCTGCTGCTGCCGACCGTCTCCATCGCGCTCGGCACCATCGCCAGCTACAGCCGCTACCAGCGCTCCACGATGCTCGACGTGCTCGGCTCGGACTATCTGCGCACCGCCCAGGCCAAGGGCCTCACCCGGCGCACCGCACTGGTCAAGCACGGGCTGCGCACCGCACTGATCCCCATGTCGACGTACTTCAGCTACGGCTTCCTGGCGCTGTTCACCGGTGCCACCTTCACCGAGACGATCTTCGGCTGGCACGGAATGGGGGAGTGGTTCGTCTCCTCCATCGGCAGGAACGACGTCAACTCGGTCGTCGCCGTCAATGTGTTCGCCGCGGTGCTGGTGCTGCTCTCCGGCTTTCTCGCGGACGTCCTGCACGCCGCGCTCGACCCGCGTATCCGGAACGCCTGAGGAGTACGGACACCATGACCGCTGTCATCGAGACCGCCGCCGCCGACGCGGCCGGCCAGGGTGCGGAGCCGATACGTCCCGCCGGGCGCGCCGGGGTGGTGCTGCGCCGCTTCGTACACAACACGGGCGCGCTCACCGGGGCCGTCATCCTGCTGCTGCTCTTCGTGCTGGCCTTTGCCGGCCCGCTGATCAGCCGCTGGGACTACAGCCATATCGACTACACCGCACTGCGGGAGGCCCCGAGCGCCCGGCACTGGTGGGGCACCAACCGCATCGGGCAGGACGTCTTCGCGCAGACCATCCGGGGGCTCCAGAAGTCCCTGCTGATCGGCCTGCTGGTGGCGCTCTTCTCCACCGTGCTTGCCTCGCTGACCGGGGCCTGCGCCGGGTACTTCGGCGGCTGGACCGACCGGATCCTGATGTTCTTCGTCGATCTGCTGCTGATCTTCCCGTCCTTCCTGATCATCGCGATCATCTCGCCGCGGCTGCAGGGCGGCGGCTGGTTCGCCTTCGTCGGGCTGCTCGCCGTCTTCGGCTGGATGATCACCGCACGGGTGGTCAGGTCGATGACGCTGTCGCTGAAGGAGCGCGAATTCGTCCGCGCGGCGCAGTACATGGGCGTCGGCCCCTTCCGGATCATCTGGCGCCATGTGGTCCCCAACATCGCCTCCTTCCTCATCATCGACGCGACCATCGCGGTCGGTGGCGCGGTGATGAGCGAGACGGCGCTCTCGTACTTCGGGTTCGGCGTCCAGTCGCCCGATGTCTCGCTGGGCACGCTCATCGCCTCATCGACGGCGGCGGCCGTGACCTACCCCTGGATGTTCTTCTTCGCAGCGGGGCTTCTGATCATTTTCGTACTCGCGGTGAATCTGGTGGGCGACGGGCTGCGCGATGCGCTGGACCCGACCTCGCGCCGGCGCCGCGGCCGCAAGGGGGCAGGGCGATGACCTCGGTATCCGACACCTCGGTACGCGACAGCGCGGCGACCGGGGCCCCGGTGCTGGAAGTGAGCGGCCGTGAGGTCGACTTCGACGGCGCACCCGCCGTCCGCGGGGTGAGCTTCTCGCTCCGCCGCGGCGAAGTGCTCGGCCTGGTGGGGGAGTCGGGGTCGGGGAAGTCCGCGACCGCGCTCGCCGCCATCGGGCTGCTGCCCGGGAACGCGGCCGTACGGGGATCGGTACGGCTCGACGGCACCGAACTCGTCGGCGCGTCCGACCGCGAGCTGTCCGCGGTGCGCGGCAGCCGGATCGGCATGGTCTTCCAGGACCCGCTCTCCGCCTTCACCCCTGTCTACCGGATCGGCGACCAGATCGCCGAGGCGGTCCGGGCTCACCAGGACGTTCCGCGTGAGGCGGCCAGGGCGCGTGCCGTGGAACTGCTCGACCTCGTCGGCATCCCGGAGCCCGCGCTCAGGGCGCAGTCGTATCCGCACGAGTTCTCCGGCGGAATGCGCCAGCGCGCCATGATCGCCATGGCGATGGCGAACGACCCGGACGTGATCCTCGCCGACGAGCCGACAACGGCCCTCGACGTCACCATCCAGGCCCAGGTGCTCGATGTGCTGCGCACCGCGCAGCGTGAGACCGGGGCGGCGCTGGTGCTGGTCAGCCATGACCTCGGGGTGATCGCGGGCGCGGCGGACCGGGTGGCGGTGATGTACGCGGGGCGGATCGTGGAGTCCGCGCCCGCCGAAGAGCTCTTCGCGCGGCCCCGGATGCCGTACACGCTGGGCCTGATCGGCGCGGTGCCCCGGCTGGACACCGCCGGCGAGGTGCTGGTGCCGATCCCCGGGTCGCCGCCCATGGCGGGGAGCACCGGACCCGGCTGCCCGTTCGCGCCGCGCTGCCCGCTGGCCGGGGAGTCCTGTCTGACGGAGGAGCCGCAGCTGCGGACCGTGGACGGCCACGCGGTGGCGTGCGTACGCGCCGACGAGATCGCCGGGAAGCGGCTGGGGCCGCTCGATGTGTTCCCGGTGCCGGCCGTCCCGCCCCGGGATCCGGATCCGGAGGCGGTTCCGGCCGATGAGGAACCACCGGCCGCAGGGGCAGGCACAGGGACAGGAACCGCGGCCGGGACCGCCGCCGAGACCGTGCTGAGCGTGCGCGGGCTGGTCAGGACGTTCCCCGTGCTGAAGGGGAGCGCCTTCAAGCGGCGGGTCGGTACCGTGCACGCCGTCGACGGGGTCGATCTGCGGATCCGCCGCGGCGAGACCCTCGCGCTCGTCGGTGAGTCCGGCTCGGGGAAGTCGACCACGCTCTTCGAACTGCTCAGCCTGGCCCGCCCCGAGGGCGGCGAGATCGAACTCTTCGGGCAGCCGCTCGACCGGCTCGACCGCGCCGCCCGCCAAGCGCTGCGCGGACAGGTGCAGATCGTCTTCCAGGACCCGATGGCCAGCCTCGACCCCCGGATGACGGTCGGGGACATCGTCGCCGAACCGCTGCGCGCCCAGGGCGCCGACCGCAGGACGGCGGCCGGCCGTGTCCCCGGGCTGCTCGAACAGGTGGGCCTGGACCCGGCGCACGCCGTCCGCTTCCCGCACGAGTTCTCCGGCGGCCAGCGCCAGCGCGTCGGCATCGCCCGCGCCCTGTCCGTCGGGCCCCGGCTGCTGGTACTCGACGAACCGGTGTCGGCGCTCGACGTGTCGGTCCAGGCCGGCGTCCTCAACCTGCTGAAACGGCTCAAGTCGGAGCTGGGGCTCGCCTATCTCTTCGTCTCGCACGACCTGTCGGTGGTACGGCACATCGCGGACCGGGTGAGCGTCGTCTACCTGGGGCGTACCGTCGAGTCCGGGACGGTCGACGAGGTCTTCGAGCGGCCCCGGCACCCGTACACGCAGGCGCTGCTCTCCGCCGTGCCGCTGCCCGACCCGGTGCGCGAACGCGAGCGGCAGCGGACCAGGATCCTGCTGCCCGGCGACCCGCCCAGCCCCACCCACCGCTACGAGGGCTGCCGCTTCCGGGCCCGCTGCCCCGTCTTCGCGCGGCTCGGCGCGGAGGAGCGGACCCGCTGCGAGAACGAGGTGCCGCAGGACCGTGAGCACGCGGCCGACCATGTGGCGGCCTGTCACTTCCCGGCGGTACGCGAGGTGGTGTGAGCGGGGGGCCCGGGGGTCCGGCCCGCCGCGGCTCCGGTGCGGTCGGTGGGCAGGACCGGTCGGTGTGCCGAGCCGGAGATTCAGTGCACCGGGCCGGTCAGTGCGCAGACCCGGAGATCTGGAGCCCGATCACGCCCACGATCACGAACGCGATCGAGACGAGCTTGAGCGTGGAGACGATGTCGCCGAGGAAGACCATCCCGTAGATCGCGGTGCCCGCCGCGCCGATGCCCGTCCACACGGCGTAGGCGGGCCCGACGTCCAGCTTCCGCAGCGAGAGCGTCAGCAGCCCGAAGCTGCCCAGCGCGAACGCGGCGAAGGCGATCGTCGGCCAGAGCCGGGTGAATCCGTGCGAGAGCTTGAGACACACGGCGAAGCCGGTCTCCAGAAGTCCCGCGACCACGACCAGCAGCCACGCCATTCAGGGCCTCCTCATAGGTGACTGCTCCGTCGTCCGGGACCGCTCCGCCACCGGGAACCGCTCCATCGTCGTGCGCGGCCCGCGCGGCCGCACTGGGAGCGATTATGCATTCAGCCAGGTGGGCCGGGCGGCGAACCGGTGGATCAGTCGCCCTCGCGCCGCTCCCGGGTCGCCAGCAGCCGGCGCAGCGAGTCCAGCCGCGCGGGGTCGGCGTGCCCCCCGGCCACCCAGGCGTCCAGGGCGCACTCCGGCTCGTCGTGGCTGCACCCGCGCGGGCACTCCTCCGTGCCCGGCACCAGATCGGGGAAGGCGAGGATCACCCGGGACGGGTCCACATGGTGCAGCCCGAACGAGCGCACCCCCGGGGTGTCGACGACCCAGCCGCGGTCGTCCGGCAGAGGGAGCGCCAGGGCCGATGTCGTGGTGTGCCGGCCGCGGCCGGTGACCGCGTTGACATGGCCGGTGCTGCGCCGCCGGTCCTCCGGCACCAGCGCGTTGACCAGGGTGGTCTTGCCGACGCCCGAGTGCCCGACGAACGCGGTGACCTTGTCGTTGAGAAAGTCCCTGACCCGGTCGGCCGCCTCGCCCTTCGCCAGCTCCTCGCGGCTGGTCACCACGTACGGGATGTCGAGCGCCCCGTAGGAGGCGAGCAGCGGCTCCGGCGATGCGAGGTCGCACTTGGTGAGGACGAGCAGCGGGGAGAGCCCGCCGTCGTACGCGGCCACCAGACAGCGGTCGATCATGCGGGGGCGCGGTTCCGGGTCGGCCAGGGCGGTGACGATCGCCAGCTGGTCCGCGTTGGCGACGACCACCCGCTCGAACGGGTCGTCGTCGTCGGCCGTGCGGCGCAGTACCGACGTACGCGGCTGGATACGCACGATGCGCGCCAGCGTGTCCTTGGCGCCGGAGAGATCCCCGACGATCATGACCCGGTCGCCCACGACAGCCGCCTTGCGGCCCAGCTCACGGGCTTTCATCGCGGTCACCGCACGCCCGTCGACCAGACAGGTGAGCCGTCCCCGGTCGACCGTGAGGACCATGCCCTCGGCGGCCTCCTCGTGCTTGGGCCGGATGTTCGTACGGGGGCGGTTGCCCTTGGGATTGGGGCGGACGCGGATGTCGTCCTCGTCAGGGTTCTTGCCGTATCGGCGCATCGCGTCAGACCTTGAGCATTTCGGTCCACATCTCAGTGAAATCGGGGAGGGTTTTGGCGGTTGTCGCCACATTCTCGATCTGTACGCCGTCGACGGCGAGCCCGATGACCGCACCTGCCGTGGCCATCCGGTGGTCGTCGTACGTGTGGAAGACACCGCCGTGCAGGGGGCGGGGACGGATACGGAGGCCGTCGGCGGTCTCGCTCACCTCGCCGCCGAGTCCGTTGATCTCCGCCGTCAGCGCGGCCAGCCGGTCGGTCTCGTGCAGCCGCAGATGGGCCACACCGCGCAGCGTGGACGGCGAGTCCGCGAGGGCCGCGACGGCGGCGATCCCCGGGGTCAGCTCGCCGACCTCGCTCAGATCCACGTCGATACCGTGGATCCGGCCGGACCCGGTGAACTCCAGGCCGCGCTCGGTCAGCTCGCAGCCGCCGCCCATCGTGGTGAAGATCTCCCGCAGCGCGTCCCCCGGCTGGGTGGTCCGCGCGGGCCAGTCGGGGATGGTGACCCGGCCGCCGGTGACCAGGGCGGCCGCCAGGAACGGCTGGGCGTTGGAGAGGTCGGGCTCGACGGTCAGGTCCCGGCCGAGCAGGGCGCTGGGCGAGACCCGCCAGACATTCGGCTCGCCGCCCGTCTCCGGCTCGTCCACCTGGGCGCCGACCCCGCGCAGCATGTCCACGGTCATCCGGATGTGCGGCAGCGACGGCAGGGTGGCACCGGTGTGCCGCACCTCGACGCCCTGGTTGAAGCGCGGCGCGGAGAGCAGCAGCGCCGAGATGAACTGGGACGAGGACGACGCGTCGACCTCGACCCGGCCCCCGTCGAGCGCCCCGCTGCCATGCACCGTCAGCGGGAGCGCCCCGCGCCCGTCGTCGTCGATCCGGGTGCCGAGGGTGCGGAGCGCGTCGACGACGCCGCGCAGGGGGCGTTCGTACGACCGGGGGTCCCCGTCGAAGCGGACCGGGCCGTCGGCGAGCGCGGCGACCGGCGGCAGGAAGCGCATGACCGTACCGGCGTTGCCGACGTCGATGGTGGCCGGGCCGTGCAGCCCCGCGGGGATCACCCGCCAGGCCTCGCCGCTGTCGGCGGTCGCCCCGACCGCGGCGGAACTGGACGAGACGGTCTCCTCGATACGGACGCCGAGCGCCCGCAGCGCGTCGGCCATCAGGAGTGTGTCGCGTGAGCGCAGCGGGCGGCGCAGCCAGCCCGGTTCCGCTGCCAGGGCGGCCAGGACCAGACCGCGGTTGGTGACCGACTTCGATCCGGGCACGGTCACCGTCGCTTCGACGGCTCCCGGCGCGTACGGGGCGGGCCAGTGAGCGGTGTGCACGGAACTTTCGGTCATGGCCCTCATTTTACTGATGGCCGGGGCCCGGGGTGCCGCACGTCTCACGGACCAGGCGGCCCCGGTGTCACAGACCGAGCAGCCAGCGCCCGCCGCCGATGAGCGAGCAGAGCGAGACGACGTGGAAGAGCAGCAGCCACACCATCGGCGGGAGATGGGTGAGCCGGCCGAGCTGGTCGGCGTCCGAATCGCCGGCCCGGCCGCGCACCCGCTTGCGCTGGAGCTCGAAGGCCGGGCGCACCCCGCCGATGAGCAGGAACCAGACAGCCGTGTACGCGAAGGCCGCCTGCACCTCGGCGCTGGTGAGCCAGGAGATCAGGACGAACGCGGCGCCCGTGACGATCACGGTGAGTGCCCCGTACGCGTTGCGGATCATCACGAGCATCGCGAGGAGGAGAAGGCAGGCGGCCCAGAGGAAGAGAGTGATGTGGTCGGCGGCGAGCAGCCAGGCGCCGCCGAGCCCCAGCAGCGGCGGGGCGGTGTATCCGGCGCCCGCGGTGAGAATCATGCCGAGGCCGGACGGTTTGCCGCGGCTTACGGTGAGGCCGCTGGTGTCGGAGTGCAGCCTGATGCCGTCCAGACGGCGCCCGGTGAGCAGGGCCGTCAGCCCGTGGCCGCCCTCGTGGGCGATGGTCACTGCGTTACGGGTGAGCCTCCATATGCGGTGCGGCAGGACCGCGAGCAGTGCGACGACGCCGGTGACGATCACCAGCCACTGGTCGGGGTCGGGCTGGGAGGCGAAGACGCGGTCCATGGCGGGAAGGGGCTCCTCGGGGATCGGCGGTCGTGGCAGTCTGGCAAATATGTGCGGACGGTTTGCAGCGAGTCGTGGACCCGAGGATCTCGCAGAGGTCTTCGGGGTGGAGAAGGGGGACCCCGCGGAGCCGGTGGCCCCCGACTGGAACGTGGCACCGACGAAGACGGTCCAGGTCGTCCTGGAGCGTCCACTGAAAGACGCGGCGTCACGGCGTCCGGTTCGTCAGCTGCGGAATCTGAAGTGGGGACTCGTGCCGTCCTGGGCGAAGTCGCCCGAAGGCGCCGCCCGCATGATCAACGCGCGGGCCGAGACGGTCCAGGAGAAGCCGTCGTTCCGCAGGGCCTTCGCCGCGCGCCGCTGCCTCGTCCCCGCCGACGGCTACTACGAGTGGATGACCGAGCAGGACGAGCGGCGTCTTGAGGTCGAGGGCAAGAAGAAGCGGACACGGAAGCAGCCCTACTTCGTGACCCCGGCCGACGGATCGGTGATGGCCTTCGCCGGGCTGTACGAGTTCTGGCGCGATCCGGCGCTGCCCGGCGACCATCCGCAGGCCTGGTGGGCGACGTGTGCCATCCTCACCACCGAGGCGGAGACCACCCCGCTCGCCGGACAGGACGCGGGGCAGGCCCAGGGCCGGGCGCGGCGGACGGCGGACGGCCCTGCGCGGCCGGCGGGGGACGGGGCCGGGCCCCCGCGGTCGCTGGCCGCGATACACCCCCGGATGCCGCTGATCCTCACCCCGGACCGCTGGGACGACTGGCTGGACCCGGCGCACACCGACCCGGAGCGGCTGGCCCCGCTGCTCGGTCCGCCGCCGGCCGGACTGGTCCGTGCGTACCCGGTGGCTACGGCGGTCAGCAATGTTCGCAACAACGGCCCGGAGCTGCTGACCGCACTGGAGGGCCCCGAGGAGGGCACACTCTTCTGATGTGACTCAGAGCATGATCGTGGAGAGTGTCGACACCCCCGCCGGTGAAGCCCGCATCACCTGGCATCCCGCCGCCCGCCCCCATCTCGTGATCGCACTCGGCCATGGCGCCGGTGGCGGTATCGAGGCACGCGACCTCCAGGCGCTGGCCGCCGCGCTGCCGCCGCTCGGGGTGGGCGTCGCGCTGGTCGAGCAGCCCTGGCGGGTGGCGGGCCGGAAGGTCGCCCCCGCGCCGAAGACCCTGGACACCGGATGGCGCGCCGTCTGGCCCGCACTGTGCAGAACGGGACTGCCGGTGGTCGCGGGCGGACGCAGCGCCGGGGCCCGGGTGGCCTGCCGGACCGCCGCGGAGCTGGGCGCCCGCGGCGTCCTGGCGCTGAGCTTTCCGCTGCACCCGCCGGGGAAGCCGGAGAAGTCCCGGCAGAAAGAGCTGACCGGGACCGGGGTCAGCACCCTGGTCGTACAGGGGGCGCGTGACCCGTTCGGCAGACCGGCCGAGTTCCCCGGCGCAGCCGGGTTCCCCGCGGGGGACTTCGAGCTGGTGGAGGTGGCGGACGCCGACCACGGGTTCGCCGTACCGAAGCGGGCCGAGACCGGCCAGGAACAGGCGCTGCGGACCATCACGGACGCCGTCGGCGGATGGGCCGTGCGGCTGCGGGAATGCTGAGTCACCGAGCGCTGTTGTGGGGAACACCGGTGCTGGACACCGGTACACAGAAGCTTGTTCGTGGAGAGGGAGTCCGTCGCATGGGTTCGACCATCTGCCCGCGCCGCCCGCACACCGCTGATCTGGAGTGGACCGTGCTTTCGGCAGACCGGAGCGGTTCTTCCCGGGCGGCGGGCGGACCGGATCGTCGTCTATCCTCCGATTCGAGTGGGTCCGCATTCGGATCCGCCACGGCGTTGGAGGAGGTGGGTCCGGTCACTGGGACCGACACAGGGACCGAAGACGGCCATGCGGAAGAGACGGCCGCGGAGCGCAACGCGCGCTTCGAACGGGATGCCCTCGGCTTCCTCGACCAGATGTACTCGGCCGCGCTGCGCATGACGCGCAATCCGGCCGATGCCGAGGACCTGGTGCAGGAGACGTATGCGAAGGCGTACGGCTCGTTCCACCAGTTCCGTGAGGGGACCAACCTCAAGGCGTGGATGTACCGCATCCTCACGAACACGTTTATCAACTCGTACCGCAAGAAGCAGCGCGAGCCCCAGCGCAGCGCTGCCGAGGAGATCGAGGACTGGCAGCTCGCCCGCGCCGAGTCGCACATGTCGACCGGTCTGCGCTCCGCGGAGTCGCAGGCGCTCGACCACCTGCCCGACTCGGATGTGAAGTCGGCGCTCCAGGCGATCCCCGAGGAGTTCCGCATCGCGGTGTATCTCGCCGATGTCGAGGGCTTTGCGTACAAGGAGATCGCAGACATCATGGGGACACCCATCGGGACGGTCATGTCCCGGCTGCACCGGGGCCGCCGTCAGCTGCGCGGCATGCTGGAGGACTACGCACGCGACCGCGGGCTGGTCCCCGCGGGCGCCGGAGAGTCGAACGAAGCGAAAGGTTCGGGCTCATGAGCTGCGGAGAGCCGCACGAAACGGACTGCTCCGAGGTCCTGGACCATCTCTACGAGTTCCTCGACCACGAGATGCCGGACAACGACTGCACCAAGTTCGAGGTGCACTTCGAGGAGTGCTCCCCGTGCCTGGAGAAGTACGGCCTTGAGCAGGCGGTCAAGAAGCTGGTGAAGCGCTGCTGCGGCAGTGACGACGTACCGGCGGACCTCCGGTCCAAGGTCATGGGACGTATCGATCTGATCCGCTCCGGACAGGCCGTGCCCGACCAGGACATCACCGTCACCGACCGGTCGGCGGCAGCCCAGGAGTGACCCGCCGCCGGGACGTCACGCTCCCGGCCCCTCACACCTCACGGCACCCCCACGGGGCCGCGGCGCAATCGCCGCGGCCCCGTTGCCGTATGCGGGCCCCGGTCGGTCCGTCGCCCTCAGGTCCGCCGTCGCCCCGGTTTCGTCCCCGGCTGTCACCCGATGGGCTGCTGATCCGCCGATGCGGCCCCCCGGCGGCCCGCCCGCGCCTAGTCTCCCCACCCTGTACGGACGCGGAAGCCGTACGGATCCCGACGGATCCCGGAGGAGGCCGCCATGCGGGCACTGCCGCCCACGGCGCGTGGCTGCGTCCTGTGCGCGGTCCTGGGCGCCCTCTGGTGCGTGTGGCCCGCCGTCACCGGCCCGGGCACCCCCTGGACGGCGGTGGCCCTGCTCGCCGCGGTGTACGCGGGGTGCGAGCTGCTCGCCCGCCGGTCGCCGGGGAGCGGGTCGTTCTTCGCCGTACCCCTCGCCGCGGCCCTGCTGCTGCCGCCCGCAGCCGCCGCGCTCGCCGCGGTGCCCGGGGCGCTGCTCGGCGCCGTCGAACACCCGCCGTACGGGGTCCGGCGGGTGTGGCACGCGGCGCAGCTGGCGCTCGCCGTGCGGGCCGCCGCCGAGGTGCCGGCGCTCATCGGCGGGCTGCCCGGCGCCCCGGACCTCCCGTACGCGCTCCCGTACGCCCTGCTGCCCGCGCTCACCGCCGCCCTCGTCCTCTGCCTGGCCCTGACCGCCCTGGACGGCGCCGTGCGGGCCACCGCCGAGCGGCTGCCCGCCCGCACCGCACGCGCCGCGCTGCTGCGCCCGCTCGCCCCGTACACCGTGCACGGTCTCGCCGGGCTCATGATGGCGGTCCTGTGGCGCAGCCCCTTCGGCCCGCCGGCCGCCCTCTTCGTCCTGCTGCCGATGTACATCTCCAGCTGGGTCTTCGCGCAGTACGACCGTGAGCGCGCCGCCCACCGGGCGACGATCCGGGCCCTGGTCCAGGCCGTCGACATCAAGGACCAGTACACCCGCGGCCACAGCGAACGCGTCGGCCAGGCGTCCGCGATGATCGCCGGGGAGCTGGGCATGGCGGGCGACCGTCTTGAGGCGCTGCGCTTCGCCGGGATCCTGCACGACGTGGGGAAGCTCGGGGTGCCCACGCGGCTGCTCAGGAAGGACGGACCGCTCACGCCGGACGAGCGCCGGGTCATCGAACTGCACCCCGAGTACGGACACGAGATGGTCCGCGGTATCGGCTTCCTCGGCGAGGCCAGGGCCGCCATCCTGCACCACCACGAACGGCTGGACGGGTCCGGCTACCCGTACGGGCTCTCCGGGCAGCAGATCCCCGAGTTCGCCCGGGTCGTCGCCGTCGCCGACGCCTTCGACGCCATGACCTCCACCCGCTCCTACCGCAGGGCCAGACCCGTCGACGCCGCCCTGCGGGAGCTGCTGCGGTGCGCGGGTACGCAGTTCGACCCGCGGATGGTCCAGGCGTTCGTACGGGCGCTCGCCCGGCACGGCTGGCGCCCCGCCGTCACCGCCGACGAACCGGACGACTGCCCGCAGCGGCCCGTACCGCCCGCCAGGACCGGCGCGGTGGCCCCCGGCCCGCCCGCCGGTCAGGAGCATTCCGCCGGTCAGGAGCGCCCCGCGTGAGCGCCCGCGCCCCCCGGGCCGTACGGCTGGTCCACGGCGCCGCGGCGCTGGCCGCCGTCGCCGGTCTCGGCTGGACCCTCTGGCGCGGCGTCGGCGACGCGGACACCGCGCTCGCCTTCGGGATACTCGTCGCGGCGGGCGAACTCACCCGCCGCACCGGCCCCGGAAGCGAGCGCGAACCCGCCCCGCTCGGCGCCGCCGCAGCCCTCGCCTACGCCCTGCTCGGCCGGAACGGCGGTCACCCCACCGTCCACGGAGCCCCCCAGGTCGTCGCGATCGTGGTGGCGGGCGCGCTCGCGGGCACCGCACCGCACATCGCGCGCGGCCGCGGGCCCACCGCGGACCAGATGGCCCGCCGGGTGCTCACGGTCGCCTTCGCCGCCGCCTGCTTCCAGCCGCTCTGCGGCGCCGGGGGGACGGCGGCCCGGGCGGTGCGCGGCCCTGCGTACGCCGTCGTGCTGCTGCTCCTGCTCGGCCTCACCGCCCTCTGCGACGCCGTCCTCGCCGCGGCGATGGCCCACGCGCGCACCCGCTGCCCCACCGCGGGACCGGTCGCCTCGCCGGGACCGCGCGGGGGAGTGCCCATCGGGCCGCTGCTCGGCGACGAGCTGCGTGCCCTCGCGGGGATCGGCTCGGCGGTCTGCGCCACCGGTGCCGTGATGGCCCTCGGGGTCGCCGTCGCCGGGCTGTGGGCGCTCCCCGTCCTCTCCGTACCCCTGCTGCTGACCCAGCTCTCGCTGCGCCGCCACGCCCTGGTCCGCGCCACCTACCGCCAGACCATCACCTCGCTGGCCCGCGCCACCGAGATCGCGGGCTACACCCCGCACGGCCACGCCCGCAGGGTCGCCCGGCTCAGCCGCGCCGTCGGCCGCGAGCTGGGTCTCTCCGAAGCGGCGCTGACCGTCCTGGAGTACGCGGCTCTCATGCACGACATCGGCCAGCTCTCGCTCGTCGACCCGGTCCCCGGCGGCGCCACCGCGCCCCTGCCCGCCGCCGAGCAGCGCCGGATCGCGCTCCTGGGCGGTGCCGTGGTCCGGCAGACCGGGGTCGACGCGAAGGTCGCCGTCATCGTGGAGCGGCAGGCGGATCCGTACCGCGAGCAGCCGCTCACCGCCCGGATTATCCGGACCGTCAATGCGTACGAGGACCTGGCAGGGGAAAATGAAGAAGTGAGGGGCGCGGGCGGACCGCTCGGTGCGCTGGAGCGGCTGCGCCTGGGCACCGGCCACGACTACCAGCCGGAAGTCGTGGAATCCCTCGCCCGGGTGCTCTCCCGGGGCGGTGCCGCGTGACGGCGTCCGGGGAGCGGGCCGGGGGCCGGGTCCGCGAAGTCCGGGCCCGGAGCGGGTAACCGATGGGTAATGAGCGCCGCTCCGACCGGACATGGTTGGATGCGAAGAGAGGGTGTCCGGGGGAATCGGAGCCCGGGAAGCAGAGTCTTTTCAGCGACCGGCAGGCGGGAATCGTGAGGATCTTCGGGAAGGTACGGCATCGGCCCTCCGCATCCTGGCGGCAGGCCACGGACCGGGCGTTCACGCTGATCGGGGACGGTCGGTACGAGGACGCGGGCGCGCTGCTCACCCGCGCGGCAGATCTGGAACCGTGGCTGTCCGAGTCCTGGTTCAATCTGGCGCTGCTGCACAAGTTCCGGCACGACTGGGACCGCGCACGCACCGCCGGGCTGCGCGCGGTGGCGCTCCTGGACCGCGGGGCGGGCGCCCCGGACTGGTGGAACGTCGGGATCGCGGCCACCGCGCTGCAGGACTGGCCGCTGGCCCGCCGGGCCTGGCAGGCGTACGGGCTGCGCGTCCCGGGCGAGCCCGCGGCCAGCGGGGAGCCGGTCGGTATGGAGCTGGGCTCGGCCGCCGTGCGGCTCTCCCCGGAGGGGGAGGCCGAGGTGGTCTGGGGCCGCAGGCTCGACCCCGCCCGGCTTGAGGTGCTCTCCATTCCGCTGCCGTCGTCCGGCAGGCGCTGGGGCGAGGTCGTCCTGCACGACGGCGTCCCGCACGGCGAGCGCGTCACCGCGGCGGGCCCCTCCTACCCCGTCTTCGACGAGATCGAGCTGTGGGCTCCCTCGCCCGTGCCGACCTGGGTGGTGCTGCTGGAAGCGGCCACCGAGTCCGACCGGGACGCCCTGGAGCAGCTGGCGGCCGACGCCGGGTTCGCCGCCGAGGACTGGTCGTCATCGGTCCGGCTGCTCTGCCGCGCCTGCTCCGAGTCGCAGATGGAGAGCGACGAGGGCGAGGGCGAGCAGCGCCCCGACCCGCACGACCACAGCGAGCCGGGCCACCCCGGCCCGCTCGGCCACCGCACCGCGGGCGGGCTCTGGGTCGCCGAGCGCGAATGCGGGATAGCCGCCCCGGCCGGGCTTGTGCGCGGGCTGCTCGACGGCTGGGTCGCGGACAGCCCGGACAGCCGTGAGTGGCGGGACCTCGAAGAGGTCTGCTGAGCCGGTCCCTGTCGCCGGGCGGCCCGTTAGGCTGTACGGGATCGATCCGGGTTTTTGAGGAAGGCGTACGGCGGACATGTCGCAGCAGCAGACGGACCAGCAGGCCGACCAGCAGGTCAATGACGGTTTCGTCGTGGACACCGAGGACTGCGAGGAGCGCGAGGAGGCCCACCGCGCCCGTGGCACCGCCCGTCCCATCACCGTCGTGGGCAACCCGGTGCTGCACCGCGAGTGCAAGGACGTCACGTCGTTCGACGCCGAGCTGGCCCAGCTGATCGACGACATGTTCGCCAGCCAGAAGGCCGCCGAAGGCGTGGGCCTGGCCGCGAACCAGATCGGTGTGGACCTGAAGGTCTTCGTCTACGACTGCCTCGACGACGACGGCAAGCGCCATGTCGGAGCCGTCTGCAACCCGGTGCTGGTCGAGACGCCGGCCGGGCTGCGCCACCTCGACGAGTCCAATGAGGGCTGCCTCTCCGTCCCGACCGCGTACGCCGAGCTGGCCCGCCCGGACTACGCGGAGGTCACGGGCCAGGACGCGCAGGGCAACCCGGTCAAGGTGCGCGGCACCGGCTACTTCGCCCGCTGCCTCCAGCACGAGACGGACCACCTGCACGGCTACCTGTACATCGACCGTCTGTCGAAGCGCGACCGCAAGGACGCGCTCCGGCAGATGGAAGAGGGCACGCCGCGCTACGAGACCGTGCCGAACGCCTGAGCAGGTCCGGCCGGGCCCCGGAACGTCCGCCGGTAGGCGTTCGGGGTGGTGCCGAGGGTACGGAGAAAGTGGTGGCGCAGCCCCGCTCCCGTACCGAAGCCGACCCGGCCCGCGATCGCGTCCACCGTCTCGTCCGACGCCTCCAGCAACTCCTGAGCCAGCAGCACCCGTTGACGCAGCAGCCAGCGGTACGGAGTCGTCCCTGTCTCCTGCTGGAAGCGGCGGGCGAAGGTGCGCGGTGACATGAGGGCGCGGGCCGCCAGCTGTTCCACGGTCTGCTCCTCGTCGAGGTGCTGTTCCATCCAGCCGAGTACCCCGGCGACGGTGTCCGCCCGTTCGGGCCGCACCGGGCGCTCCACGAACTGGGCCTGGCCGCCGTCCCGGTGGGGCGGGACCACCATCCGCCGGGCGATCCTGTTGGCGACGTGCGGGCCGTGCTCCGTGCGGACGATGTGCAGACAGGCGTCGATACCGGCGGCCGTGCCCGCGGACGTGATGACGGGCCCCTCGTCCACGTACAGCACATCGGGCTCGACCCTGGCCCGCGGGAAGGCGCGGGCCAGTTCGTCCGCGTGGCGCCAGTGCGCGGCGCAGCGGCGGCCGTCGAGCAGCCCCGCGGCGCCCAGCACGAACACCCCGGAGCAGACACTGAGCACCCGGGCACCCCGGTCCACCGCCCGGCGCAGCGCTTCGAGGAGGTCCGGCGGATAGCCCCGGTTCCCCCGCGACTCGGCGGCGGGCACCGCGATCAGGTCGGCCTCGGCGAGGCGTTCCAGACCGTGTTCGGTGCGCAGGGTGAATCCGGCGTGCGTCCCGAGTACGGGCCCCTCGGCGGAGGCCACCGCGAAGTCGTAGACGGGCAGCCCCTCGTCGCTCCGGTCGAGCCCGAACACCTCGCAGACCACGCCGAGTTCGAAGGGATTGACCCCGTCCATCAGCACCGCGGCGACATTCTTCAGCATGGATCGAGTGTGGCAGCAATTCGATGTTCCATGTCAGTCCTGCCACTGATTTTCCTGGCCGCCCGGCGCCACAGTTGACGGCATGAACACCTTCCTGGACTACCTGACCGTGCTCGGCGTCGCCGTCCTCCTGGCCCTGCCCTCACTCGTCGGCCAGGCCCGCGAGCGCCGTATCGACCGCGAACTCGCCCTGCCCCGCCGGGACGGCGACCCGGACCGGGAGACCGGCCCCGCACCGCTTCCGCCGGCCCGTACGCCGATGTCCCGACGGGACAGAACGCGCCATCCGGCCATGGCACGCACCGCCCGGTGAGAGCCGCTCCCGCCCAGCGCTTACTCTCACTCCTGTCAGAAGATCATCAAGGAGGGGAACATGCGCAGAACCGCGCTGTTGGCCGCGGCATCCGGTGCCACGGCTCTGGTGGTGCTGGGGGCTCCGGCGGCTCACGCCGAGGGCAAGGGGGACATCCGGGTCACGAAGACCGTGGTGAACAACGGGGGCAACGTCATCGTGGGGGTGCACGACGTCAAGAGGTTCCCGGTCACCTTCACGGTGAAGGACAACCACGGGGTGAAGGGCGTCAGCCACGTCAGCGTCTTCAACTCGAAGAACGGCTACGACAGCGACGACTGGACCGGGAACACCTGCCGCAGGTCGAGCAGTACGACATCGGTCTGCACCGAGACCTTCGAGGTGCACCCGGCCTCGTTCAAGTCGTCCGTGGACATCGACCCCAACGACCTCGCCGGCACCTGGCAGGTCAACGCCACCGTCCAGGCGAAGGACGGCGACTACTGGATCCACGACAGCCTCGCCCACTTCGACTTCAAGCGGGCGTCGACGCTCACCACCGACGCCACTCCCGAGCCGGTCGCCAAGGGGGCCAGGCTCACGGTCAGGGGCAAGCTCTCGCGGGCCAACTGGAACGACCTGAAGTACCACGGCTACACCAAGCAGAACGTGAAGCTTCAGTTCAAGAAGACCGGTGCGTCCGGGTACTCCACGGTCAGGACGGTGAAGACCAGCTCCACGGGCACCCTGAGCACCACGGTCACGGCGACCGCCTCGGGCACCTGGCGCTGGGCCTTCTCCGGGACGCACACGACCATGGCGATCACCTCCGCCGGTGACGAGGTGAAACTCCGCTAGTACCCGTACGGTCCTGTGCCCCGGCCGCGAAGGCGCCCCGGGCACAGGACCGTACCGGCTCAGAAGTCGTCGTCGAAGGAGACCGAGCCCTCCACCGCGACCTGGTACGCCGAGGGGCGCCGCTCGAAGAAGTTCGTCAGCTCCTGCACGCCCTGCAGCTCCATGAACGAGAAGGGGTTCTCGGAGCCGTACACCGGAGCGAAGCCCAGCCGGGTCAGCCGCTGGTCGGCGACGCACTGGAGGTACTCGCGCATCGACTCGGTGTTCATCCCGGGCAGCCCGTCGCCGCACAGGTCCCGGCCGAACTGCAGCTCCGCCTCGACCGCTTCGCGCATCATGTCGGTGACCTGCTCGCGCAGCGCGTCGTCGAAGAGCTCGGGCTCCTCCTTGCGGACCGTGTCGACCACCTCGAACGCGAAGTTCATATGCATGGTCTCGTCACGGAACACCCAGTTGGTGCCGGTCGCCAGGCCGTGCAGCAGCCCGCGCGAGCGGAACCAGTACACGTACGCGAAGGCCCCGTAGAAGAACAGCCCCTCGATACAGGCGGCGAAGCAGATCAGATTCAGCAGGAAGCGGCGGCGGTCCGCCTGGTTCTCCAGCCGTTCGATCTTCTCGACCGAGTCCATCCAGCGGAAGCAGAACTGCGCCTTCTCGCGGATGGAGGGGATCTCCTCGACCGCGTCGAAGGCCGCCGCGCGGTCCTCCGGGTCCGGCAGATAGGTGTCGAGCAGCGTCAGATAGAACTGGACGTGCACGGCCTCCTCGAAGAGCTGGCGCGAGAGATACAGCCGCGCCTCGGGCGAGTTGATGTGCTTGTAGAGGGTCAGCACCAGGTTGTTGGAGACGATCGAGTCGCCCGTCGCGAAGAACGCGACCAGCCGGCCGATCATGTGCTGCTCACCCGGCGAGAGCTTGGCCAGGTCCGCCACGTCCGAGTGGAGGTCGACCTCCTCGACGGTCCAGGTGTTCTTGATCGCGTCGCGGTAGCGCTCGTAGAAGTCCGGGTAGCGCATCGGACGCAGGGTCAGCTCGAAGCCCGGGTCGAGCAGGTTCTTCTCGGGCTTGTGGGGTTCGGTGCTCATTACTGGCAGGCCTCGCAGGACTCGGGGTTCTCAAGGGAGCAGGCGATGGCGTCCGCTTCGGCGGCGGCCGGGGCCTGCTGGGCGGGGACGGCGGCGGAGCGCGCCGCCCGCGCGATACGCGTCGCCGGGCGCGAGCGCAGGTAGTACGTGGTCTTGATGCCCTGCTTCCACGCGTACGCGTACATCGAGGAGAGCTTCCCGATGGTCGGCGTCTCCAGGAACAGGTTCAGGGACTGGCTCTGGTCGATGAACGGGGTGCGGGCCGCGGCCATGTCGATCAGACCGCGCTGCGGGATCTCCCACGCGGTGCGGTAGAGCGCCCTGACCTCCTCGGGGATCCAGCTGAAGCCCTGCACCGAACCGCTGGCCTCGCGCAGCGCCTCACGGGACTGCGCGTCCCAGACGCCCAGCTCCTTCAGCTCGTTCACCAGATACGCGTTGACCTGGAGGAACTCACCCGAGAGCGTCTCGCGCTTGAAGAGGTTGGAGACCTGCGGCTCGATGCACTCGTACACCCCGGCGATCGAGGCGATGGTCGCGGTCGGCGCGATCGCGAGCAGCAGCGAGTTGCGCATCCCGGTCCTCGCGATCCGGGCGCGCAGCGCCTCCCACCGCTCCGGCCAGTTCAGCTCGGTCGCGTAGTGGTCGGGGTGCAGCACACCGCGGGCCGCGCGGGTCTTCTCCCAGGCGGGCAGCGGGCCGCTCCTGTCGGCGAGGTCGCAGGACGCCTCGTAGGCGGCGAGCATGATCCGCTCGGAGATCCGGGTGGAGAGCGCCTGCGCCTCGGGTGAGTCGAAGGGCAGCCGCAGCTGGAAGAAGACGTCCTGGAGCCCCATCAGGCCCAGGCCCACCGGACGCCACTTGGCGTTGGAGCGGCCCGCCTGCTCGGTCGGGTAGAAGTTGATGTCCACGACCCGGTCGAGGAAGGTGACCGCGGTGCGGACGGTCGCGTCCAGGCGCTCCCAGTCCAGGGAGCCGCCGGAGACGAACGCGCCGACGTTGACCGAGCCCAGGTTGCAGACCGCGGTCTCGCCGTCGTCCGTCACCTCCAGGATCTCGGTGCACAGGTTCGACGAGTGGACGACCGCACCCGGTTCGGCGGTCTGGTTGGCCGTACGGTTCGACGCGTCCTTGAAGGTCATCCAGCCCTGGCCGGTCTGGGCGAGGGTGCGCATCATCCGCCCGTACAGCTCCCGCGCCGGGATGGTCTTCCTCGCCAGCCCCGCCGCCTCGGCCCTGCGGTACGCGGCGTCGAACTCCTCGCCCCACAGATCGGTCAGCTCCGGCACGTCGGCGGGCGAGAACAGCGACCAGGTGCCGTCCGAGCCAACCCGGCGCATGAACTCGTCGGGCACCCAGTGGGCCAGGTTGAGATTGTGCGTACGCCGGGCGTCCTCACCGGTGTTGTCGCGCAGCTCCAGGAACTCCTCGATGTCCGAGTGCCAGGTCTCCAGGTAGACGGCGGCGGCGCCCTTGCGCCGGCCGCCCTGGTTCACCGCGGCGACCGAGGCGTCGAGGGTCTTGAGGAAGGGGACGATGCCGTTGGAGTGTCCGTTGGTGCCGCGGATCAGCGAACCGCGGGCGCGGATGCGGGAGTACGAGAGGCCGATGCCGCCCGCGTGCTTCGAGAGCCGCGCCACCTCGTGGTAGCGCCCGTAGATCGAGTCCAGCTGGTCGAGTGGCGAGTCCAGCAGGTAGCAGGAGGACATCTGCGGGTGCCGGGTACCGGAGTTGAAGAGCGTGGGGGAGGAGGGCAGATAGTCGAGGCGGCTCATCAGCCCGTACAGCGCGGCCACTTCGGCCAGCGCGTCGGCGGATTCGTCGGCGGCGAGACCGCAGGCGACCCGGAGCATGAAGTGCTGGGGTGTCTCGATGACCTGGCGGGTGAGGGGGTGGCGCAGCAGATAGCGGCTGTAGAGGGTGCGCAGCCCGAAGTACCCGAAGCGGTCGTCGGCCCCGGGGTCGACGGTCGCGTCGAGCCGCTCCGCGTGCAGCCGGACGAAGGCGGCCGTACGGTCGGCGATCAGCCCCTCGCGGTGGCCGACGGCGACCGACGAGGAGAACGACACCGCGCCCTGGCCCGCCGCCTCGTCGGCGATGGTGCGGGTGAGCAGCCGCGCGGCGAGCCGGGAGTACGCGGGGTCCTCGGAGATGAGACCCGCGGCCGCCTCGGTGGCCAGCTCCCGCAGCTCCGCCTCGTCCGACGCCGCGTTGCGCCCGCGCAGGGCGGCAGCGGCGACCCTGCCGGGGTCGGTGTCGGTGAGATCGGCGGTGAGGTCGGTCAGGGTCCGCAGCAGTACGGTTCCCGGGGCGTCCGCCACCTGCTCGGAGACAGGTGCGGTGGGCGCGATGGTCACGGTGCGCTCTCCCTCGCTCGGCTGGGGGCCGGCGGGGGGCACGGGCGCGTACGGGCACAGCAGAGCAGCACACCGCATGGCGTCCGCAGGCCCTACCGCGAGGCCCGGACGTTTCCCATCCGGTTCGGTCGAGCCGGATGCGCCGTCGGCAGGTCCTCGGACTCCACGGTGCGCGAAAGCGCACTGATCACACCGTTGCGGGACAGTTCCGGATTCGCACCGGATTCCCCTGCGGCGACAGCGAGCATGAGCATACATGTGGGGTGCCCGCCGGAAAGCACCCCCCATATGTTGTGTCGTGGAGCCTGGGAGGGTGGCTCGTACGGCCGCTTCGCCGGGGCCGCGTGCAGGCCACCGGGACGCCTCAGAAGCGGTTCAGGGGCGCCCTGCGGGGGCTCCTGGGGGCACGGAGAAGGGCCGCCGCGCGTCTCCCCCGGAAGGGAGGCGCGACGGCCCCTGGCGGAGCGTGGCCCGTGGCGGAGCGAGGCCCCGGCGGACGCAGCCCCGGCGGACCCGGCCCCTGGCGGAGCGGCCGGCTCAGTGGCCGGCCGGTGCTCCCGCCGTGGCCGGAGGCAGCTCCACCTGGACGCCCTCGTCCCCGGCGTCCGCCGTGTAGTCCTCCGGGGAGGTCTCGTCGATCCCGGCGGGTGCCTTCACCGCGTTGAGCACGACAGTGAGCACCAGGGTCACGACCACGTTCAGTACGAACGCCGTCAGACCGATGTAGCCGATCTGTCCGATGCCCGGGATCTCCTTGGAGGAGCCGCCGAAGTGCGCCTGCGTCGGGCTCGCCACGCCGTACGCGGCGAGCGTCCCGTACACCATGCCGACCGCCCAGCCCGCGAGCAGCGCCCAGCGGTGGAACCACCGGGTGAAGAGCCCGCCGACCAGCGCCGGCATGGTCTGGAGGATCCAGATACCGCCGAGCAGCTGGAAGTTGATGGCCACCGTCGGGTCCATGGCGAGCACGAAGAGGAGCGCGCCGACCTTCACCACGAGCGAGACCAGCTTGGAGACCTTGGCCTCCTGGGCGGGGGTGGCCCCCGGCTTGATGAAGTCCTTGTAGATGTTGCGGGTGAAGAGGTTCGCCGCGGCGATGGACATGATGGCGGCGGGGACCAGCGCACCGATACCGATGGCGGCGAAGGCCACCCCCGCGAACCAGTCGGGGAACATGTTCTCGAAGAGCTGCGGGATGGCCAGCTGGCCGTTCTTCACCTTGATACCGGCGGCGATCGCCATGAAGCCGAGGAGGGCGAGCAGCCCCAGCATCAGCGAGTACAGCGGCAGGATCGCGGTGTTGCGGCGGATCACGTTACGGCTGCGCGAGGAGAGCGTCGCCGTGATCGAGTGCGGGTACATGAAGAGCGCGAGCGCGGAGCCGAGCGCCAGCGTCGCATAGCCCCACTGGCCCGCCGCGCCCGGTGCGAGCGCCCCGCGCGGCTTGCCCGTCGCCGGGCTGGTCTGCGAGAAGGCGTGACCGGCCTTGGCGAAGATGTCGTCGAAGCCGCCGAGTTTGATCGGGATGTAGATGATCGCCACCAGGATGACGATGTAGATCAGACCGTCCTTGACGAAGGCGATCAGCGCGGGCGCCCGCAGCCCCGACGAGTAGGTGTACGCGGCGAGCACCGCGAAGGCGATCAGCAGCGGGAGGTCCTTCACGAACCAGTTGCTGCCCTCGCCGCCGACGCCCATCACGTCGAGCACCGCCTGGATGCCGACCAGCTGGAGAGCGATGTACGGCATGGTGGCGAGGATGCCGGTGACCGCGACGGCCAGTGAGAGCCCCTTCGAGCCGAACCGGCCCCGGACGAAGTCCGACGTGGTCACGTACCCGTGCTTGTGCGAGACCGACCAGAGCCGCGGCAGGAAGGTGAAGATCAGGGGATAGACCAGGATCGTGTACGGCACGGCGAAGAACCCGGCCGCGCCCGCCGCGTAGACGGCCGCGGGGACCGCGACGAAGGTGTACGCCGTGTAGAGGTCGCCGCCGAGCAGGAACCAGGTGACCCAGGTGCCGAACGACCTTCCGCCCAGGCCCCATTCGTCGAGGGTGGCCGCGTTCTCGGCGCGGCGCCAGCGGGCGGCCAGGAAGCCGACGACCGTGACGGCGACGAAGAAGAAGATGAAGACGCCGAGCGCGACGCCGTTCACACCGTCCTTCATGCGGACGCACCCCCCTTGCGGGCGCGCTGGTCACGCTGCCACAGCTTGTACGCGGTCATGGTGAGCGCGGTCGAGATGAGCACCCAGAGCATCTGGTACCAGTAGAAGAACGGGATACCGATGAAGGCCGGGTCCACCTTCGCGTATGAACTCACCCAGAGCATGGCGACAAAGGGTGCGATCAGGCATACCGCGATGATCACGCGCACCGGCGTGACCACCGGTCTTTTCTCGGGCATGGTGCGGTCCGTCCCCTCACTGAGCACCTGGTACAACGCGCAGGAAATCTAGGCGAGGATGCTCATCCGACGGAACCCCTATCCGCATACCGGAACGGCAACACCGCTCATCCGGGGGGATTTCGGTGGAGAGCGCCGTTTCCGAGGGGTGTTGGTGCGGACCTTTCCGGGGGTCCGCCGCCCGGGACCTGACTCGGCCGACCGGCCTCAGTCGACCGGCCGCTTGAGGTTGGCCACGAACTTGTAGCGGTCGCCGCGGTAGACCGAGCGCACCCACTCCACCGGCTCGCTCCGCTCGTCGATCGAGTGGCGCGAGAGCATCAGCATCGGCAGCCCCACATCCGTACCGAGCAGCCCGGCCTCCCGGGGGGTGGCCAGCGAGGTCTCGATCGTCTCCTCGGCCTCGGCCAGCCGGACGTCGTAGACCTCGGAGAGCGCGGTGTAGAGCGAGGTGTACTTCACGAGCGAACGGCGCAGCGCCGGGAAGCGCTTGGCCGACAGATGTGTCGTCTCGATGGCCATCGGCTCACCGCTCGCCAGCCGCAGCCGCTCGATGCGCAGCACCCGCCCGCCCGCCGTGATGTCGAGCAGCCCGGCGAGGGTGTCGTCCGCGGTGACATAGCCGATGTCGAGCAGCTGGGACGTGGGCTCAAGGCCCTGCGCCCGCATGTCCTCGGTGTACGAGGTGAGCTGCAGGGCCTGCGAGACCTTGGGCTTGGCGACGAAGGTGCCCTTGCCCTGGATGCGCTCCAGCCTGCCCTCCACGACCAGCTCCTGGAGCGCCTGCCGCACGGTGGTGCGCGAGGTGTCGAACTCGGCGGCCAGGGTCCGCTCCGGCGGCACCGGGGTGCCCGGCGGCAGCGTCTCCGTCATGTCGAGCAAGTGCCGCTTGAGCCGGTAGTACTTGGGCACGCGCGCGGTGCGTCCGGGTGCCGCGCTCTCCGTGTCGGCCGTCCCCCCGCTGGTGCTCATGGCCTGCCTTCCCGAGTGCTGCGCTGCTGCCGTCACCGGCTCCTCCGTCTGTCGCGGCTCACATGGTGGCACGGTCCGGTTACGGGACTTCGCCCTCCCTCAGGTGTCGGTCCGATAACGGACACGACAGCCTTTCTTATACACCCTTGACACCCCAATAGGTCTAGGCCAAGCTCCCGAGTACTGGTCTAAACCATTAAAGACCAGGTCCCAGCCCCACGGGCAGTACCGGTCGCACTCGTTGCGGCAGAACGGCGTTCTCGGGTGGTGGGGGGAAGTTTTTTGCATCCCTGAGGAGGGTGTCGTGAAGCGCGGACTCATCGCGGCGATCGGTGTGGCGGCAATGCTGGCAAGCGTCGCGGCCTGTGGCTCGGACGACAGTAAGGACAGCAAGAAGGCGGGGGCCGACGGCTACAAGGGGCAGACGCTCACCGTCTGGGCCATGGACGGCTCCACGCCTCCCGGCTGGACGAAGGACCTCAAGGCGGCCTTCAAGAAGAAGACCGGCGCCACCGTCAAGTTCGAGACGCAGAAGTGGGACGGGATCCAGCAGAAGATCACCACCGCTCTCTCCGAGTCGACCCCGCCGGACGTCATCGAGGTCGGCAACACGCAGACCCCCGCCTACGCGGCGACCGGCGGCCTGGCCGACCTCGGCGACCTGAAGAGCGAGATCGGCGCCGACTGGACGCCCTCGCTCAGCAAGTCGTCGGAGTACCAGGGCAAGTCGTACGCCGCTCCGTGGTACTTCGCCAACCGCGTCGTCATCTACAACAAGAAGGTCTGGGCGGACGCCGGCATCACCGGCACCCCGAAGACCCGTGCCGAGTTCTTCAAGGACCTCGACGCGATCAAGAAGAAGGGCAAGGCCGAGCCGATCTACCTGCCCGGCCAGAACTGGTACTTCTTCGACGGCCTCACCATCGGCCAGGGTGCGGACCTCGTCAAGAAGGAAGGCGGCAAGTACGTCTCCAACCTCGCCGACCCCAAGGTCACCGCGGCCATGGAGCTCTACAAGAAGTACCAGTCGTACTCCAAGGCCCCCAAGGACAAGGACGAGGCCACCCCGCAGCAGGCCGAGGTCTTCGCCAAGGGCAACGTCGGCGCCTTCATCGGCATGGGCTGGGAGGCCGGCACGGCCATCACCGCCAACAAGAAGATCGAGAAGGACATCGGCTACTTCACCATCCCCGGTGAGACGGCCGCCAAGCCCGAGGGCGTCTTCCTCGGCGGATCGAACTTCGCGGTCGCCGCGGCCAGCAAGAAGCAGGACCTGGCCAAGGAGTTCCTGAAGATGGCGCTCGGCGACAAGTTCGAGGGCCAGCTCGCCAAGGAGAGCGGCATCGTCCCGAACAAGGCGTCGCTCGACTCCAACCTCAAGGGCAACGCCGCGGGCGAGGCCGCCGCTCCCGCAGCCGCGACGTCGGGTGGCACCACGCCGCTCATCCCCGAGTGGGCCGCCGTGGAGAACGACCCCAACCCGGTCAAGAGCTACATGACCTCCGTCCTCTCCGGGAAGTCGCCGGCCGCCGCCGCCGCTTCCGTCGAGGGTGAGATCAACAAGCGCCTGGCGCAGAAGAGCTGACCGCAGGCGCCGGGGGGGGGGCCCCCCCCCCCCCGCGGGCCCCCCATGGTAGCGCCCCATAGGCACAAGGAATTATTGCGAGCCATTCAGTGGCAAACCGACAAACGGGCACGGTCCCCCAA
>NZ_JBHYWP010000083.1:35491-39054 GCF_042751845.1 Streptomyces sp. NPDC059398
AGACCTGACCGCAGGCGCCGGGGGGCTGGCCACCGCCCCCCGGCGTCCCCGCATGGATCTCGACCGTACGGCTCAAGAAGAGATGGCGAGCATGTCAGTGCAGACCGAACAAGCGGACTCGGTCCCCAAGGCCGGCCTCCGAAAGGAAGACGCGCCCCCCGGCGGCCCGGCGGCGGCGCCCAGGAGACGAGCCGGGAGCACGGGCCCCTATCTGCTCCTGCTGCCCGCACTGCTCGCCACCGCGGTGCTGCTCGGGTACCCGCTGGTCAAGAACGGCATGCTGTCGTTCCAGAACCTCAACCCGCGCCAGCTGATCCTCCACCTCACCGAGTGGAACGGCTTCTCCAACTACCAGGAGGTCCTGGGCGGCTCGGACTTCTGGAAGGTCGTCGAGCGGTCGATCTTCTTCACCGCGGCGAACGTCGTGCTGATCATGGTCTTCGGCACGCTCATCGGTCTGCTGCTCGCCCGCCTCGGCAAGAAGATGCGTCTGCTGCTGATGCTCGGCCTGGTGCTCGCCTGGGCCATGCCGATCATCGCGGCGACCACCGTCTTCCAGTGGCTGTTCGCCCAGCGCTTCGGTGTCGTCAACTACGTGCTCGACACCCTCGGCTGGCACTCGATGGCCGACTTCAACTGGACCGGCAGCCAGTTCTCCACCTTCTCGCTGGTGACCCTGCTGATCGTCTGGATGTCGATCCCCTTCGTGGCGATCAACCTCTACGCCGCCTCGACGACCATCCCGAAGGAGCTGTACGAGGCCGCGTCGCTCGACGGCGCCGGGACCTGGAAGAGCTTCACCTCGGTGACGTTCCCCTTCCTCAAGCCGTTCCTGCTGGCCACCACGTTCCTCGAAGTCATCTGGGTCTTCAAGTCCTTCGCCCAGCTCTTCGCGATCAACGGCGGCGGCCCCGACCGGCTCACCGAGACCCTGCCCGTGTACGCCTTCGTCGAGGGCGTCGGCAACCAGCACTTCGGCATGGGCGCGGCGATCTCGTTCCTGACGATCATCGTGCTGCTCGCGCTGACCGCGTACTACCTTCGCACCGTACTGAAGCAAGAGGAGGACGAGCTGTGAGGCGCTCACTGTTCGGCCGGTTCTGGCCCAACGCAACGGCGATCATCCTCTTCATAGGCTTCGCCTTCCCCGTCTACTGGATGTTCAGCACGGCCTTCAAGCCGACCGGCGACATCATCACCGACACCCCCGTGTGGTTCCCGACGGACTTCACCTTCTCGCACTTCAGCAGGGCCGTCGGCGCGGACCACTTCTGGACGCTGGTCCGCAACTCCGTACTGGTCACCGTCATCTCGGTGTTCTCGTCGCTGGTGATCGCACTGCTCGCCTCGTTCGCGATGGCGCGGATGCGCTTCAAGGGCAAGCGCGGGGTGCTGCTGACCTTCATGGTGGCGCAGATGGCGCCCTGGGAGGTCATGGTCATCGCGATCTACATGCTGGTACGCGACGCGGACATGCTGGACAGCCTGGTCCCGCTCACCGCCTTCTACATGATCATGGTGCTGCCCTTCACGATCCTCACCCTGCGGGGCTATGTTGCCGCGGTGCCCAAGGAGCTGGAGGAGTCCGCCATGGTCGACGGCTGCACCCGGGCCCAGGCCTTCATGAAGGTGATCCTCCCGCTGCTCGGCCCCGGACTGATGGCCACCTCGCTCTTCGGCTTCATCACCGCGTGGAACGAGTTCCCGCTGGTGCTCGTCCTCAACAAGGACATCGGGTCGCAGACACTTCCGCTGTGGCTCTCGCAGTTCCAGACGGCGTTCGGCGACGACTGGGGCGCGACCATGGCGGCCTCCTCGCTCTTCGCCGTTCCGATCCTGATCCTCTTCGTCTACTTGCAGCGCAAGGCCGTCAGCGGTCTCACCTCCGGTGCAGTGAAGGGATAACGGCGCTCCATGACCACCATCACCACGGGCACGGACCAGCTCACCCGCGACGCGCTCGCCGTACTCCAGCCCGGATTCGCCGGCACCACGGCCCCCGACTGGGTGCTGCGCAAGGTCGGCGAAGGGCTGGCGTCCGTCGCGCTGTTCGGCCGCAACGTCACCAGCGCCCCGCAGATCGCCGCCCTCACCGCCCGGCTGCGGTCCGAGCGGGACGACATCCTCGTCGCGATCGACGAGGAGGGCGGCGATGTCACCCGCCTCGAAGTACGCACCGGATCCTCCTTCCCCGGCAACCTCGCGCTCGGCGCTGTCGACGACCCGGACCTCACCAGGGCCGTCGCCCGTGAGCTGGGCCGGCGTCTGGCCGAGTGCGGGGTCAACCACAACTGGTCCCCGTCCGCCGACGTCAACTCCAATCCGGACAACCCGGTCATCGGTGTACGGTCCTTCGGCTCCGACACCGCACTGGTGGCCCGGCACACCGCCGCGTACGTCGAGGGGCTCCAGTCCGCCGGGGTCGCGGCCTGCACCAAGCACTTCCCCGGCCACGGCGACACCGCCGTCGACTCGCACCACGCGATGCCGCGGATCGATGTGGACCTGGACACGCTGAACGCCCGTGAGCTGGCGCCTTTCCGGGCCGCCATCGCGGCGGGGGCGAAGTCGGTCATGAGCGCGCACATCCTGCTTCCGGCGCTCGACCGCGAACGGCCGGCGACGCTGAGCCCGCAGATCCTCACCGGGCTGCTGCGCCAGGAGCTCGGTTACGAGGGGCTGATCGTCACCGACGGTATCGAGATGCGCGCCATCGCATCGACGTACGGCATCGAACGCGGCACCGTCCTCGCCATCGCGGCGGGTGCCGACGCCATCTGTGTCGGCGGCGGCCTCTCGGACGAGGGCACCGTACTGCGGCTGCGCGATGCCCTGGTGGCGGCGGTACGGGCGGGCGAACTGCCCGAAGAGCGGCTGGCGGACGCCGCCGCGCGGGTACGGGCGCTCGCGGCGTGGACTCACCGGGCCAGGGGGGCTTCGGAGCCGGGCGCGGCATCGCAGGAGGGGACCGCGCCCGGTACCGATATCGGGCTGGTCGCTGCCCGCAGGGCGCTCCGGGCCACCCCGCAGGACCACCCGCCACTGACCACCGCCCCGTATGTCGCCGTCTTCACACCCGGGGCGAACATCGCGGTCGGGGACGAGACCCCATGGGGTATCGCCGCCGAGCTGACCGCGCTGCTGCCCGGCACCGGGACCGGCAGATACGGCGCGGACAGCGCAGCTGCCGATGTGCTCGCGGCGGCGGGGGAGCGCACGATCGTCGCGGTCGTCCGCGACGCGCACCGGCACCCGTGGATGACCCAGGCCGTGGACGCGCTGCTCACGGCCCGTCCCGGCACCGTCGTGGTCGAGATGGGGGTCCCGCGCGCCGCGCCGCGCGGGGCGCTGTATCTGACGACCCATGGAGCGGCCCGGGTCTGCGGCCGCGCGGCGGCCGAGTTCATCACGGGCGCCACCGGGCGGTAGAGCGGCCGGTGCGACAGCCATTATCAGGGGGGGGGGGGGCCGGGGGGCGCGGCCCGGGCGCTGGGGTGGGAGGGGTGGGGGGTGTTGGGGAGAGGGGGTGTGGTGGCGAGCTCGCACCGCGCCCCCACGCCGGC
>NZ_JBHYWP010000084.1:0-19373 GCF_042751845.1 Streptomyces sp. NPDC059398
GCGCGGGGGCCCTCGCGCGGGCCCCCCAACCCCCCCCCCCCCGGGGGGCCGGGGCCCGGCCCCCCCGGCCGCCCCGCGGCCCCCCGGGCCTTGGCGTCGGGCCCGTGTCCGGTGCCCCATGTCTGCTGTTCGGTGCCTGGTGCCTGGTGCCTGGTGCCTGGTGCCCGGTGTCCGGAGGGGCGTTCCGCTGCGGGGGACGCCCCTCCGATCCGGCTGGCGGTTGGGCGCCGGAGCTTTTCCTTCGGCCTTCCTCAGCGCATGGCACCTCAGTGCATGGCACCTCGGCGCACGACACCTCAGCGCATCGGCACCTGGTGCGTCAGCCAGCGGAAGACCTCCGGGACCTGCTGTTTCCAGACCGCGGTGGAGTGTCCGCCGGCCCCGCCCGGCAGGCGCACCGCCTGTACGGTCGTCGGGCGTTTCGCCGCCTGGTGGAGGGCCAGTGCCCCCTGGAATCCGTCGCCCGGCGCACCGGAGACGAACAGCGCCACCCTGGGCGGGACCCGGTCGTGCTGGAGGATCTTCCACGGGTTGTTCCGGTCGCGCAGCTGAAGGGTCCGCGCCGTCAGGGAGGCCGGCTCGCCGACCGGGTCGTTGTAGCCGGACAGACCGACCGCGGCGCGGTAGCGGTCCGGGTGCTTGACACCCAGCTCGACCGCGCAGTGGGCGCCCGCCGAATAGCCGGCGACGGCCCAGCCGGCCGCCCGCCGGTCGGCACGGAACGTGTCCGTCACCATCTTGCGTACGTCAACGCTGAGCCAGGTGTCGGCGTTGACCTTGCCGGGAATGTTGGCGCAGCCGGTGTCGGCGTTGCCCAGCAGTGTCGTACGGGGTGCGACGATGATGTACGGGGCCACCTCACCGCGCCGCATCATCGGCGCGAGCTGTGTGTTGACGTTCAGCGCCCCGAACCAGGCACGGGCCGACCCGGGATAACCCGGGAGCACCTCGACCACGGGGAAGTCGCGGTGCCGGTAGGCCGGCCGGCCGTACTGCGGCGGCAGCCATACGTAGACCTCGCCCGACACCCCCGATATCCGCCCCTTGAGCTGGGTGACCTGCACCCCGGGCCCCATCCGGGGGTCGCCCGCCGGGTGGAACGCCTGCTTGATCCGGGGCTCGCTCCTGACGGACTTGCCACCGGTTCCGTCCGGGCCCAGATCGGCGGCGGCGTTCACATGGCTGCCGGTACCGAGGAGATCGCCCCAGGTGTCGTAGAGCCCGTTGGAGTTGTTGACGATCACGAACACCAGGAGGACCCCGGTGGCCTGGACGACGAGCAGCATGCCCATGCGCGCGGTGTGCCGCACGGCCCCCGGGCCTCGGATACGGCTCCAGAACAGCAGCGGAAGGGCGAGTGCCGCAACCACCAGCACGATCGACGTCAGGAAGAAGGGTGTCCCCGTAAGGCTCATCAGATTCTCGTCTCCGGATAACAAGGGGCCGCGGCGGCATCGCTGCCCGTCCCGGGCCCCGGTCCGGTGAAGGAGATGTCCGCGTGGGGGCCGGGGTTCCCGATCCGTACGGATCAGAGCCGGGCCGCGCCCGGAACCGGGCCCGGACGTACAGCGCATCGACCGGCCCGGTCCTCCCGACGGTGCTTCTCCCGCCGCCTGCCGCCGCCCGCCGGCGGTCTTCCGCGCCGGGCCGGTACGGGCTAGTCTCCGGACACCGAGACCCACGAGGAGCCAGCACATGCCCGGTCGTCCGCGCACGCGTTGACGCTTTGGGCCGCCGAGCGGCCCGTCATCGCGTGCTGCCCGCTCTGCGCGGCACAGCGAGCCTTTCCCTGCCTCACCACCGGTGCCCCGCTGGGCGCGCCAGGTGGCGGTCCTCGTTCCCGGTACCCCAGGGGCACACTGTGTCGTCCGGCTCCTCTTCATCCGCTGTACCCCGTGCGGGTCTGCCCGCCCCCTCCGGCCTGTGGCGGGACAGGGACTTCCGCAGGCTCTGGCTCGGCCAGGCGGCCTCCCAACTCGGCGAACAGACAAGCCTGGTGGTCCTGCCACTGGTCGCCGTACTGACCCTCGGCGCGGACCCGGGCCGGCTGGGCGTCCTGCGCGCGGTGGGGCAGGCTCCGGTCCTGCTGCTCTCGCTCTTCGCCGGCGCCTGGGTGGACAGGAGCCGGACCCGCACGGTGATGATGCTGACGGACGCGGGCCGCGCGCTGGCCCTGGGCGGCGCCGCACTGGCTGGGCTCCTGGGTGGGCTCGGCCTGCCGGCGCTGCTCCTGGTCACCTTCGCCACCGGGTCCCTCTCCGTGTACTTCGACGTGGCGTACCAGGCGTCCCTCGTACGGCTGGTACGGCGCGATCAGCTGGTGCGGGGCAACAGTGCGCTGGAGGGCTGCCGGTCCGCCGCCCAGATCGGCGGACCCGCGCTCGGCGGCGCGCTGGTCTCGCTTCTGCAGGCGCCCGCCGGGACCGCGTGCAGCGCTGCGTTCTTCGTGCTGTCGTTCGTCTCGATCGGGCGGATCCGCCGCCGCGAAGTGATCCCGCCGGCCCCACGGGTGACTTCGGCCCCACTAGTGACATCGGCCCCACCGGTGCCGTCGGCCACCAAGAACCTGGCGCGCCCCATGCGGGTGTGGTCGCGGATCCACCAGGGGCTGCGCTGCGTGGCCCGTGACAGCCGGCTGCGGGCCGTGGGCCTTGCGTCGGGCGCCTTCCAGTTCTCGTTCGCCGCCGTGATGACCGTCTATCTGCTCTTCCTGCCCAGGGAACTGCATCTGTCCGGCGCCGCCGTCGGGCTGGCACTCGCCGCGACGGGGCCGGGTGCGCTCCTCGGGTCGGTGCTCGCCGCCCGCCTGCCGGGCCGGTACGGGCACGGCGCGGTGCTGGTGTGCGCCGCCCTGCTCGGGGACGGCGCGCTGCTGTGCGTGCCGTCGCTGCACAGCCCCGCACCGATGACGATGGCCGTGCTTCTGGCGGTCAACTTCGTGTTCGGTACCTGCGGCCAGCTCGTGAACGTCACCGTCATGGCTCTCCGTCAGGCCGTCACCCCTGAGGGCATGCAGGGGAGGGTGTCGGCGACCATCACGTTCGCCGGGATGGGCCTGGCCCCGCTGGGTTCCCTGCTCGGTGGCTGCGTCGCAGAGCAGTGGGGGCTGCGCACCGGTCTCCTGGTGGCGGTCACCGGCATGCTGGCCTCCCCGGCCCTGATGGCCCTGTCACCGCTCGCCCGGGTGGGACGGACGCTGCCGGGCCCGAGGGTGCCCGGCTGACGGTGCGCCCTCTCTCCGGTGTCGTGGCTGCGCACTCTGACCGAGCCGGGCCTGCCCGCACCCGCTGCAAACGGCCCGGCTCAGCAATACGGGGCTTGACAGGTGAGCGCGGCCGCCACCCTGGTCCAGACGCCGAAGAGCCGGGAGAGGCCGGGCAGGGTGCCGCCGGTCCGGACGGTGCGGCTGTCGACCGGCGTGACGCCGGGGATCCCGAGCAGCGTGGCGGCGACCGCGGACGACTGCCAGCGGGCGGCGAGTGTGAACGTACGGTGGTGGGCCGCTGGGGCCGCACCGGTGGCCAGGCCGGTGAGGCTGTCGGCTGCCGCGTCCTCGGTGGCCCGGCGAGCTTCACCCACCGGGCGCAGCTCGGCGGCGAAGCGGTCGCGCGCGTACTTCACCGCGACACCGGACCGTGACGCCTTCCATACCCGCGCTGATGTAGACCCGCATCCCGCTCCCTCCGCGTAGACACGCTCTCCGTAGACACGCCGGCATGCTGTCACCTCGGCGGCGGTGAAGGCGAGGGAGGTCCACCGGCCCACGAGGCCAACCCGGTTGTGGCCACGGGAGATGACGCGCACGGACACAGGGCCGCTCCACATGGCATCTGCTCACACCCGGACGACCACCCGGCGGTTCCCGTGCACGCCCCCACCGCTCGCCACGCGGCCTGCTGCGAGCTCAGCTCGCCTCAGCCGCGCCAGACGTTGACTCCCTTGCGTCACTACCGTGTTGGGGTTCCGAGCAGCCCCGTGTCACGACGGCCGTCCGCCGAACTGCCAGTTGTGCACCTCGATCGCGGCATACCGGTCCGGGGTCAGGAGGGCCCGCGCCGTGTCCGGGCCGGGTGCCCGGACCAACGCCGCCGTGCCCAGCCAGGTGACACCGTCGTCGGCCAGCAGCGGCCCGTACGCGATCAGCTCGTCCCGGCAGGACGGCACCGCGAGATCAGCGGCCGGTCCCGCGCCGAGACCCAGTACGAGGTACCGGTTGCCTCCGGTCCGGCCGCCGGGGTAGTCCCACATGGTGCGCCCCAGCAGGTTGCGCCACCGGCGCACCAGCACGTCCCGGTAGGCGCCCGCCTGGTAGTTCGGCTCCTCGAAGGCGAACGCACGGGCTGCGGCGGCATCGGGAAGATCGATGATGTGCACGCTGCCGGTCGGCGTGTCCCCGTCGTCCGCGAGGGTGGGGCCCCGGGCGATCATCTCTTTCGGGAACTGGTCCATGTAGGACCAGTGGGCTTCCAGCAGCTCGTTCCGGAGCGCGGCGGAGCCGGGCCGGTCGCGGTGATAGCAGAAGAACTCCATGTCTACATGATCTCTTCAGAGGGGCGACCAGGGCGAACGGATTTGTGCGACATCCTGCAAGCTCCCCCCAACCCCATTCGGCTACCCCGAAGTTCGCACAGCTCGCCTCAAGTTCACGCAGTACTCCCGAACCCCCGCCCATGGATGTGCGGCGGTCTCCGCCTGTGGGACACCCAACCCGGGCGGCCTCGGACCCCGGGCGCTCAACGGCGGTACGCGGCCATCGCGAGCCCGACGAACGAGCGGATCAGCGGGTTGGTGTCGCCCTCCCTCCACACCGCGACCACCCGGCTCGGTGCCATGTCGGCCAGCGGAACCACAGCCAGCTCCTCGGGCAGGTCGTGTCCGAGCGGGGCCAGGCCGACCGTGCTGTTCCAGAGCACGGCATGCAGGCACTCCTGGACGACGCGCACCACCGGGCCCTCGCGCGGCTCGCCGCCGCTCCAGTACGACTGCCAGGCAGGATCGGTCCCCCGGGGAAACCGGAACCACCGGCGGCCCGCCAGGTCGGCCAGGACCAGATGGTCGCGACGGGCCAGCGGGTCGTCGGCGCGCAGCACCACGCCGACCGGATCGGTACGCAGCTCACGCACGGCCAGGGCGGTGTCGTCGAACGGTCCACGGGTCAGCGCGACATCGACCAGCCCGGCGGTCAGCCCGCAGGTCGGGTCGGTCAGGTCGGCGTCGCGGATGCGGATGTCGACGCCGGGGTGGCTGCGGCGGAACACTGCCGCCGTCCCGGTGATGCCGGGGTCGGTTCCGTCGCCCAGAATGCCGACGGTGAGAGTCGCCGTCCCGGCCGCAGCGCTCACCCGGAGGCGGGCACGCTCGGCCTGGTCGAGCAGGGCCCGCGCCTCGTCGAGCAGCACGCTTCCCACCGGGGTGAGCGTGACCCCGGCGGCTGAGCGGGCAAACAGCAGGGCCCCGGTCTCCGCCTCCAGCCGCTTGACCGCCCGGCTCAGCGGCGGCTGGCTCATATGCAGCCGGGCGGCGGCCCGGCCGAAGTGGAGTTCTTCGGCGACCGCCACGAAGTAGCCCAGGGTACGTAGCTCCACGCTGCAACGATACCCGCGAGGTATCGGCTTGGCGTAACGGGTCTTGGACACTCGCGGGGTCCGGGCGGTGCACTCGGACCATGACCGAAGAAGCGAACACCAGCGCACCGCGGTCCGGCCCCGCCGTATCGGTGGTCGACCCCGGAGACGGGGAGACGATCGTCATGGGCACCACGCACATGCGCGTCCTCGAAGACGGCAGCCACACCGGGCACCGCCTGGGGATCACCGAGTCCGTCCTCGCCCCGCACACACCGGGGCCGCCGCAGCACCGCCACGCGCAGCACGACGAGGGTTTCTACATCATCTCCGGCACGGTGCGGTTCACCGTCGGGGACGAGGACCACGACGCCACCGCGGGCACACTCGTGGTGGTCCCGCCCGGCGCCCCGCACACCTTCGCCAACCGGACCGGCCAACCGGCCGTCATGCTCAGCATCTTCACGCCCGACCTGTACGTGCAGTACTTCCGGGACCTCCAGGCCCTGGCCGCCGACGGCAGGGCGCCGGAGCCCAAGGCCGTACTCCGCACGATGAACCGCTATGCCACCGAGCCCGCTGCCGATTTCGCCTGAGGCGGGCGGGCCACCCAGGAGTGGTGACCACGAAAGGACCTCATGACCCTCGCCTACTGGATCGTCGCCGGACTGCTCGCCCTGTTCTACCTCTACGCGGGCGTGCTCAAGATGATCCGCAGCCGCGATCAGCTCCGTCCGATGATGGCCTGGGTGGACCGCATACCGCTGCCCGCCGTCCGGGCGCTCGGAACCATCGAAGTCCTGGGCGCCGTGGGGCTGGTGGTGCCGCCCGCGACCGGCATCGTGCCCTGGCTGGCCCTGGCCGCGGCCATCGGGTTCGTGCTCCTGCAGATCGGTGCGGTCACCGTGCACCTGACCGGTGCGGACCGCCAGATCATGCTCAACGCCGGCCTTCTCGCCGCCGCGGCCGTGGCGGTCTGGCTCGCTGCCGGTGGGTGGTGAACGGACAGGGCCGCCGCGGAAGCGCACGGCCACGACGAACCGTCTCACCGGTGCGCGCGGGGCGGTGCCATGATGGGGGAGTGCCCTTCCCTGACGAGTCGGCTCCCGTGGCCGTGGTGGACTACCGGCCCCAATGGCCTCTGGAATTCGCGGTGTTGGCCGATACGCTGCGTACCGTTCTCGGCGACCGGGCGGGCGCGATCGACCACATCGGATCCACCGCAGTGCCGGGACTCGCGGCGAAGGACTGTGTGGACATCCAGATCCAGGTCGATGCCCTCGACGAGGACCGCCAGAGCGAGATCCTGACCGCGATCGGCTTCCGCCGCAGGCCCGAGCCCTGGAACCGGTCGGAGATCTCCGGAGGCCAGGAGTGCCGGAAGCTGGTCTTCGCCCCGCCGGCCGGTGCACGCCGATGCAATGTCCACGTACGGGAGGAGGGCGCGCCGAACACCCGCTTCGCCCTCCTCTTCCGTGACTTCCTGCGCGCCGACGAAGCCGCCCGTCAGGCGTGGGGGGCGTTCAAGAAGCGCCTGGCCGTCACCGTGCCCGACCTGTCCGATTACGGGCAGATCAAAGCACCCGCCACGGTTGTGCTGATGGCGGCAGCGGAACGCTGGGCCACCGCGACCGGCTGGCACCCGGGCCCGGGGAGGAATGCCTGAGGCGAGCGGTCGTTCGCCCGCCGTCGGCACCGCATCCCCCTGTGTGGTCATCGACGCGGTCATCGGCCGGGCCGGGGCGTGCCGTCGCGGGCCGCCGCCTTCGTACCCGGGTCGCTGAATCCGTCCGCCACTCCGCGGCGCTCAGGCCGCCGCGCGCGGCCTGACCCGCCCCGGACCGCAGCCCTGTCGGAAGCTCCGGAGCCTCGGGTGACCTCGTCGTCCGGGGCTTGGTCGTGTTCCGGGGGGATCGGCCCGTCGTTGGTGGCAGCGACAATTGGCGGGCCCCGGCTTTGGCGCGCACGACGAGGACGGTCCCGGTGACACCCCCGTACGTTGTGCCGACCAGGCGCGAACGGAGAGTGGAGCCCAGGATGACCGAACTGATCCCGCCGGAAACCACGCGGTCGGCGCCCGGGGCGGGCAGACGCACGCTCGGCGTGCTGCCCCTGGTCGGAATCTTCTTCTTCACGGTGTCCGGAGGCCCCTTCGGTCTTGAAGCCTCACTCTCCAGCGCTGGTCCGGGCATGGCCCTGCTGATGATCGTCCTGGTGCCGGTGGTCTTCGGCGTGCCGAACGCGCTGGTGGCAGCGGAGCTGAGCGCCGCGATCCCGGTCGACGGCGGCTACTACTACTGGACGAAGATCGCGCTCGGCAGAGGCGCGGCCTTCGTGTTCGGAGCCTGGAATTCGATCGGGTCGGTGCTGAACCTCGCCCTCTACCCGATCCTGCTGGTCGACTACCTGGCCACCTGGGTCCCGGACATCGCCCGCGGGAAGGGACTGGTGATCGTGGACCTGTTCCACGGTGGTTTCGTCGTCGACCTGCACTGGATCGTCACCGTCGCCCTCATCGTCCCGATGGCGTACCTGAACTACCGCGGCTCCAAGGCGGTGAGCGAGTACTCGGTCGGGATGATGCTGCTGATCCTCGCACCGTTCGCGGTGCTGACGGTCCTCGGCATCCGGCATGCGATCGGCCACGGGATCAACGTGCTCTCGCCCTTCATGGTGCCGGGGCAGAGCGTCCACTCGTCGGTGGCCGGCGCGCTGAGCGTGATCGTGTGGCTCTACCTCGGCTTCGACGGCCCTAGCACCGTACTGGGCGAGGTCGCCGACGCGCACCGGACCTACACCCGGGCCCTTGCCATCTCGGTTCCGCTGATCATCACCGCCTATCTGCTGCCCACCATCGCCGCCATCGGCAGCGGGCTGCACCAGGGCTCGCCCGCCGACTGGGCCGAGGGCGACTTCGTCGTGGCCGGCGACGCCCTGGGCGGAATCTGGCTGAAGGTGCTGATCTCCCTGGGATCGGCGCTCTCCCTGGTGGGGCTGTTCATGGCGATCCTGCTGACGAGCACCCGGGTCCCGCGGGCGCTCGCCGCGGACGCGTATCTGCCACGCTGGATGGCCCGCGACAGCAAACGGTTCAACACGCCGGTGGGCGCGCTGCTTGCGAGCACCACCGTCGTCGTCGTGCTCTCCGCCGTCGACTTCAGCTCGATCCTGCGCGCCACGGTGCTGCTCACCCTGGCCTCGATCCTGCTGGAATTCGTGGCCTTCCTGGTCCTGCGCTGGAGGTATCCGCAGATGCTCCGGCCGGTCCGGGTCCCCGGCGGCTGGCCCGGCGCGGTCCTGGTCGTCGCGCTGCCCACGGCGATGATCGTGTATCTGGCGTGGAGTACGGCGGTCGACGAGGCCGCGACGTTCGGCATGAGTCTCGCGGTGGCGCTGCTGGCCGTGCTGCTCTACCCGCTGTGCCGACGGTTCGTCAAAGGCGGCCGGCCGGACGCGGAGATCGACTCCTCCCGGGTCGAGCTGGGTCCGGACAGGTTCAGGGGATTCGGTTCGAAGAAGGCAGGCGTCTGATGGATGTGCAAGGGGAACTCTCCGGGCTTGCGGAGCGGTTGCGGACCCGGTGGCCGGTGCCGGGCATCGCGATCAGCGTCGTCGACGAAGCCGGTGAGTCCGCGTTCGTCACCGCGGGATTCGCGAACGCGGAGTCCGGCACGCCGGTCTCCCGCCGAACGCGGTTCGAGATCGGCTCCATCAGCAAGACCTTCACCGCCTTCCTGATCGGCATCCTGGCCGACGAGGGGAAGGTGGACATCGACGCGGCGGTCGCCGACCACCTGCCCTGGTTCGCCCCGAACGGCGGCTCCCGCGCGATCACCGTCCGGCACCTCCTGCACCACACCTCCGGCCTGGTGGCCGGGGCCGACGCGCTGCCCGACGCCGCCGCACGCGGCTACGCGCTGCGCGACGCGAGGACCTGGGCCGAACCGGGCGAGCTGTTCCACTACTCCAACGAGGGCTACAACCTGCTGGGGCTGATCGTCGAGCAGGTGACAGGGGAATCGCTGGCGGACGCCATGGCCGGACGGCTGCTGCGGCCCCTGGGCATGCGCGAATCGGCGGCGCGGATCACTCACGAGGACATCGCCGACGGGGACATCAACAGACTTGCCACCGGGTACCGGTTCCTGCGCGACGACCGCCCGCCGCTGCCCTCGGCCCCGCTCGCACCGGCCGGCTTCTTCGAGTATTCGGCGGCAGACGGCAACGTGCTCGCAACCGCTTCCGACCTGGGCCTGTTCGCCCGCATGCTGCTGGGCCGGGGCACCCTGGACGGCACCAGGATCATCAGGCGGGAGCGTTTCCGCCAGATCGTCACGTTGCCCCCCGGCGCGGTCGGTGCCGGCTATGCGCTCGGCGTGGACGTGGAAGTGGTCGACGGCCACACCTGGCTGACGCACGCCGGCGGAATGGTCGGCTACCGCTCGTACCTCGCCGTCGACACCGACGGCGGACACGGCGTCGCCGTGCTGACCAACGCACCCGGCGAGTGCCGGATCATCGACCGCTTCGCCCGCCATGCGCTCGCCGTCGTCCAGGGAGCCCCGGCGGACCCGGCGCTGTTCGACCCGGAGCGGATCCCCGGCGCCCGGCGTTACGCCGGAACCCACGGAACGACGCCCCGTCAGATCCGCGTCGAGGCAACGGGGGACGACGGTCTGTCGCTCACATCGGACGAGGTGACAGGCAGGCTGTACGACACGGGGGACGGGCGGCTGGTGTGCGATCACCCAGGATGGTCCGCCTACCACCACTCACTGGACGGACGCTGGCTCTACGGACCCGAGTCCCTGGGCCCCGGCCCCGCCGCGCCGGACGGTCCTCCGCCTGCACTCGCAGGTCACTACCGGAGCTACACCCCCTGGTATCCCGGCTTCAGCATCGTGCAGCGGGCGGGACGCCTGCACATGATCGCCGCGACCGGCGTGGAAGCGCCCGACGACGAACCGGAACTTGTCCCGCTCGACGACGGGACGTTCCGCATCGGAGCCGACCCCCGGCTCCCGGAACGCCTGACGCCCGGCCCCACCCTGGACGGCGCTGTGCTCTGGGTCGACCTGGACGGATGCCGCTACACGCGCTCGTTCCGCGATCAGCCGGAGCCCTGAGAAGCGCCCGTCCGCAGCTCGCGCACCCGGAGCTGGAGGTGTGCGAGCAGCATGGCGTCGGCATCCGCGAAGTCAAGACCGGAGACCTCGCGGATACGGCGCAGCCGGTAGCGCATGGTGTTGGGGTGGATGTGCAGGGCCTCCGCCGCGGTGTCGGTGGCTCCCGCCGCGGCGAGATAGGCGGCCAGGGTCGCCGTCAGCGGCCCGTCCCGGCCCTCTTCCTGACGCAGCCGGTGCAGCGCGCCGCCCGCGTCCGGCAGACCGAGCGCCTCGGTCGCGTCGGCGAGGTGCAGCAGCAGCACCGCCAGCGCCATCTCCTCCACGGTGCGCACGGCCGCTCCCCGGACGGCCGGATGCCGCAGCGCCCGCAGCGCTGCGTCCGCCTGCGCCCGCACATCGGCGATCCGCCCCGTCGATCCGGCCGGGCCGCCGACCGCGACCACATAGTCACCGGCCAGTGGGGTCCGCGCGAGGAAGTCACGGGCCAGCGCGACGGCCGACTCCAGGGCCGTGGCATGTTCCGGAGGCCAGGCAGCCAGTACGTACACCGCTCCGGTCCCTGCCACCACGGCCGAACGAGGATGCACGGCCGCCAGGAAGTACTCCAGCGTGTCCGCGAACCGGCGCAGCCCGGCGGCGTCCAGCGCGTCGGAGTCCGTGCTCCCCGCCGGCCGCGGGGCCGCGGCCAGAACGCAGACCGGGCCGGAGCCCAGCTGCAGTCGGCTCGCTTCCACCGGGTCGGCCGCCCCGCCGAGTACCGCGGCGGCCAGCTCGCCGCGCTGACGGCGGGCGTAACTGGTCTCCGTACGCAGGCCGACCAGCTGCAGCGCGACCACGGGCGCGAATTCGCGCAGCCGGGCTGCGGCCGCCTCGTCGAACGGCCCGCTGACCGCGGCCCAGAGGTAGCCGACGACGTCCGAACCGGCCCGGACCGCGATCGCCAGCCTGGCCAGCTGGTCCGCCCCGACCGGCTCCATGTACACCGGTCCGGTGCTGGCATGGAGCCGCTCGAACTCCTGGCGCTCGCGCTGTTCGGCGAGCGTCCGCTGGTGCACGGCCCGCCCCAGGATGGTCTCGATCCGCTCGGAGTCGGTCCGGTCCTGCCCCTCCGACCAGGCGACCAGCGCGGAGAAGCGGTCCTCGATGGTGACCGGGGCGCCGACGGCCTCGTAGACCGCGTTCGCCAGAGCGAACAACTCCGCGCCGCTGCCGGCCGAGCGCACACGCGTCCTCGCGTACTCAAGCAGTTGCTCACGGACGGTCGTCGCCACATGCATCCACGACGCGTCCCGGTTGACCTCGATGACCGCCAGCCGGTCGTCGGCCGACGGCGGCACCGGGGCCTTCACCGCCAGCACCTCCGCGCCGGCCTGCCGCATGGCCGCGGTCAGCTCGCGCAGCTCGGCCTCCGTGGTCACGCCGACCCCCAGCACCACGCACCCCGGTCCGAGCTGGGCCGGCGCACCCGGGGCATGGATGGCGATGTCGGTGAGCGACCCACCGCCGCCGGTGCCCTCCTGGACCAGGCGCAGCAGCGCCGGGCCGATGTTGTCCACGAGCTGACGGACGGGCAGGTGCCCCCGAGCGCCGGACTCCCGCATGATGCACCCCCGACTCGAAGGACTGTTGTGGACGTCAATTCTGGAAGACCTGTATTGACGATGTCAACGATGATCCGGAGCGAGCACCGCGGGAGCATGGCAGGAGAGCGGGACGGATCAATGGCACAAGGAGCGCGGATGGCGACGACGCAGACGCAGGCAGGCCGGGAACTGCTGGGACTGTTCCCGCCCGGGACCACCCGGCAGGGGAACGGCGCACTGGCGATCAGCGGCGTACCGGCGGCCGAACTCGCTGAAAGCTACGGCACTCCCGCGCTCATCCTCGACGAGGCATCGGTCCGCGCCCGCGCCCGCCGGTACGCCGACGGCCTGGCCGCCCGATGGCCGAACTCCCGCGTCGCCTTCGCCTCCAAGGCCTTCCCCTGCACCGCCGTCATCCGCCTGCTCGCGGAGGAAGGCCTCGGCATCGATGTGGCCGGCGGCGGAGAGCTGACCCTCGCACTCGCCGCAGGCGCCGACCCGGCCGGCCTGGTCGTCCACGGCAACGCCAAGACCGAGGCGGAACTGCGCCTCGCCGTCGAGGCCGGCGCCGGGACGGTCGTCGTCGACAACTTCGACGACATCGACCGGCTGGAGAAAATCCTCGCCGGCACAGCGGCGGAGCAGGGAGTACTGGTCCGGATCACCCCCGGCATCCGCCCCGACACCCACGAGGCCGTGTCCACCGGCCAGAGCGGCTCCAAGTTCGGTCTGCCCCTGCCGCAAGCCCGGGAGGCGATCGCGCGGCTGCGCGGCAGCGACCGGCTGCGGCTGGACGGAGTCCACGTGCACGTCGGGTCGCAGATCCTGGACCTCGCACCCTTCGCGCAGGCCGTCGACGCGGTCGCCGAACTCGGCGAATTCGCCGTCTACGACCTGGGCGGCGGCCTCGGATCCCGCTACACCTACGCGGACCGGCCGCCCACGGTGGAGGCGTACCTCGACACCGTCACCGATGTCGCCCGACGCCTGCTGCCCGCCGACGCCCGCATCCTCATCGAGCCGGGCCGCTCGATGGTCGCGGAGTCCGGCGTCTCGCTCTACCGGGTCGTCTCCGCCAAGCGCGGCGGAGGCCACACCTTCGTCGCCGTCGACGGCGGCATGGGCGACAACCTCGAAGTCTCCCTGTACCAGCAGCGTTTCGAGGCCGCCGTCGCCGACCGCCCGACCGGCGGGGGCGAGCTGTGCCGCCTGGTGGGCCGGCACTGCGAATCCGGCGACACCCTCAGCGCCGGCGTCCCGCTGGCGGACCCGCGCGTCGGAGACCTGATCGCCGTGCCGGTCACCGGCGCCTACACCTATGCGCTGAGCAACAACTACAACGGCGCGCGCCGCCCGCCGGTGGTCTTCGTCCGCGACGGCGCGCACCGTGCAGTGGTGCGCCGCGAGACGTACGCCGACCTGATGCGCCGGGATCTGCCGTAGCGGCGCAGCCGGCCGATGCGGACTGTTCCCCTGCCCCGACTGATCAGGGCAGGGGACCGGACCGGCTGCGGGAACAGGCTTCCGGCCGGCAGCAGTTGGACCACCACCCGCGAGGGCTGATCCCGCACCCCCGACCGCGGGGGCGGGGCTGTCACTCCACCGCGGACGCCAGACTGAGGACCGGCGCCGCCTGGTCGGTGAGCTGGTGCAGCTGGTTCAGCTCGCTCAGGCGGTTCACCCCGGCCAACTGGTCCTTCACCCTGGGCAGCCGGCCCGCGTACGGCGCGGGGATGCCGGTCGCGGCGACAGCGTCGAGTGCGCCGACCGGGTTCAGCTTCGAGTCGGCCCGCCCGGCGGCGCCGGCGGCGCTCGCCGACGACATGGCGAGACACGGAAGGGCGGCCGCCAGAGCGAGGCATGTGGCGATTCGTCGTGTTGAGGTCATACCTGTGCAAACGCGTCGATGTGCCGATGGACACGGCGCGGACTGGCCCCACTGTGCAGTGACCGACGCGTTCGGCGCTGCCGTGAAGCCACAAGGCCATGAGGTCGGCGCGGCCACAAGGCCATGGGCTCGGCGCTCCCGGGGCCCGGTGACCGAGCCGGTACGAACCGGCGTGCACGGCGCACTCAGTGCACCACGGCAGTCCCCGTTGGCACTCCGCGCGCCCTACCGACGGCCGAGGGCCGCCGTAATGATGAGCGGACCGCAAGGGATCCAGGCGACTCCGCGCATCTGCCCCCGGCAGATGACCACGCGGCGGAAGGAGTCCACGTTGCTACTTCTCATCTCCCCGGACAGCGTCGAAGAGGCCCTCGACTGCGCGAAGGCGGCGGAACATCTCGACATCGTCGACGTCAAGAAACCCGACGAGGGCTCGCTCGGCGCGAACTACCCGTGGGTCATCAGAGAGATCCGCGACGCGGTCCCGGCGGACAAACCGGTCTCCGCCACCGTGGGAGACGTGCCGTACAAGCCGGGCACAGTGGCCCAGGCGGCACTCGGCGCGGCTGTCTCCGGAGCCACCTACATCAAGGTCGGCCTCTACGGATGCACGACCCCTGATCAGGCCGTCGACGTCATGAGGGGAGTGGTGCGGGCGGTGAAGGAATACCGGCCCGACGCCTTCGTTGTCGCCTCCGGATACGCCGACGCCCACCGGATCGGATGCGTCAACCCGCTCGCACTGCCCGACATAGCCCTGCGCTCCGGCTCCGACGCGGCGATGCTCGACACCGCCGTCAAGGACGGAACCCGGCTGTTCGACCACGTTCCACCCGACATCTGCGGCGAGTTCGTCGGGCGGGCCCATGAAGCCGGTCTGCTCGCCGCCCTCGCGGGCAGCGTCAAGGCCGAGGACCTCGGCGTACTCCACCGCATCGGCACGGACATCGTGGGGGTGCGTGGGGCGGTCTGCGAGGGGGGTGACCGCAACGCCGGAAGGATCCAGCCGCACCTGGTGGCCGCCTTCCGGGCGGAGATGGACCGGCACGCCCGGGAACACACGGCCCCCGTCACCGCCGCGAGCTGAGCGCCGGTATGCCGATACATCACCCCGGGCCCGCGCCCGCGCCCCCCGGCGAGCGTTTCGCCGTCCTCGACCCGGCAACGGGCGAGCCTTTCGACGAGGCTCCCGACCAGCGGCCTGACGCGTTGGACGCCGTCGTGGGCCGAGCCCACGAGGCCTGGCGCGGCTGGCGGTCCGACCCCGCCGCCCGTACGGTCGCGCTGCGCGCGGCAGCCGACGCCGTGGAGGCGGCCGGTGCGGACCTCGCTCCCCTGCTCACCCGTGAACAGGGCAAACCCCTGGCCGAGTCGTACGCGGAGATCGCCCGGACAGCGGCCCGGCTGCGCTACTTCGCCGGGCTCGAAGGCCCCGGGCCCCAGCCGATCACCGACGGACGGCCGGTGCGCGGCGAGATCCGCTGGCGACCGCTCGGGCCCGTCGCGGCCATCGTCCCCTGGAACTTTCCCCTGCAACTCGCTGCCGCGAAGTTCGCGCCCGCGCTCGCCGCCGGCAACACGGTGGTGCTCAAACCCTCTCCGTACACCCCTCTCGCCACCCGGCTGCTGGGTTCCGTCATCTCCGCCGTCCTCCCCGACGGCGTACTGACGGTCGTCACCGGTCACGAACCACTCGGCGCACGTCTCGTGTCCCATCCGGGGATCCGCCATGTCACCTTCACCGGCTCGGTCCCCACCGGCCGGGCCGTTGCGGGCGGCGCGGCGGCCTCGCTCGCCCGCGTCACCCTGGAGCTCGGCGGAAACGACGCGGCCGTCCTGCTCGACGACGTGGACGTCGAGTCGATCGCGGACCGGCTGTTCTGGGCGGCGTTCCGCAACTGCGGCCAGGTCTGCATGGCGGTCAAGCGCGTCTACGCCCCGGCCCGCCTCTACCCCCGGGTGATCGAGGCCCTCGCGGAGCGCGCGAAGACCGTCGCGGTCGGAGCGGGCCTCGCCCCGGACACCCAGCTGGGCCCGGTCAACAACGCCCCCCAGCTGGCCCGGGTCGAGACCTGCACGGCGCAGGCCCTGACAGCCGGTGCCCGAGCCGTCGCGGGGGGCCACCGGCTGGACCGGCCCGGGTACTTCTTCGCCCCGACGATCCTGGCCGATGTACCACCCGACAGCCCGGTGGTGACGGAGGAACAGTTCGGGCCCGTACTGCCGGTGCTGCCGTACGGGAACCTCGACGAAGCCGTCGAGGCGGCCAATGACACCGGCTTCGGACTGGGCGGCTCGGTATGGGGCACCGACCTCGACCGGGCCGCAGCGGTGGCCGACCGGCTGGAGTGCGGAACAGCCTGGATCAACCACCACGCCGAACTCTCCCTCGCCCAGCCCTTCGCGGGCATCAAGGAGAGCGGCGTCGGCGTCGCGGGCGGGCCCTGGGGGCTGTACGGAAACCTCAGACCCTTCGTCGTGCACCGCCCGGAGGAGGCGTGACGATGAGATTCGGCGCGGCCGTACTGCGCGCGTACGAGAGCCCGTTCACCGTCGAGGAGGTGATCCTCCACTCGGGACCGGCCGAGGACGAGGTCCTGGTCAGGATCGCGGGCTGCGGGATGTGCCGGACCGATCTCGCCGTCCGCGGCTCGTCCGGCCGCTCGCCGCTGCCCGCGGTGCTCGGCCATGAAGGGGCCGGGACCGTGGTGGAGACGGGCGGCCCGCACACCGGTCTGAGCACCGGCGACCATGTCGTGCTGAGTTTCGACTCCTGCGGCCACTGCCGTAACTGTATGGACGCGGCCCCCGCTCACTGTGACTCCTTCGCCGCGCTGAACCTCTTCGCGGGCCGCAAGGAGAACGCCGCACGGTTCACCGACGCGGCCGGGGGCGAACTGGCCCCCCGGTGGTTCGGTCAGTCCTCGTTCGCCGAGTACGCGGTCGTCCCGGCCCGCAACGCCGTCAGGGCCGACCCCGCGCTCCCCGTCGAACTGCTCGGACCGCTCGGCTGCGGCTTCCTCACCGGCGCCGGAGCGGTCTTCAACTCCTTCGGCGCCGGGCCCGGCGACACCCTCGTCGTCCTCGGCGCGGGAGCGGTGGGCCTGGCCGCGGTGATGGCGGCGGGCGCCGCCGGAGCAGTGACGGTCGCCGTCGACCGGCACCCCGAACGGCTGGCGTTCGCCGAACGGTTCGGCGCCGTCCCGCTGCACGCTGCATCGGCCGACCTGCCCGGCCGCATCCGGCGGCTGACCGACGGCGGCGCCCAGTACGCCCTCGACACCACCGCATCCGCCCGGCTGATCAACGACGCGCTGCTGGCCCTGCGCCCGACCGGCCATCTCGGTCTCGTGGCCCGGCTCCGTACCGTGCTGCCGCTCGAACCCGGGGCACTCGACCGGGGCAGGAGGATCTCCCACATCTGTGAGGGGGACGCGGTGCCGGGACTGCTGATTCCACGGCTGACCCGGCTGTGGCAGGCCGGACGGTTCCCCTTCGACGAACTGATCCGTACGTATCCGCTCGCCGCCGTCAACGAGGCCGAACGCGACTGCGAAGCGGGCCGTGTGGTCAAACCCGTCCTGATCCCCGAAGGAAAGAGCGGATGAGTGAGGCGTACGGCCCCGTCGGTCGCCGGCCGCCCCGTCGGGCGCTCCGCGCCGAACAGCACACCCCCGGCTGCGGCCTCGCGCGTCCACCGTCCGCAGTTCGCCGCCGCCCCATCCCGTACAGCTCACCGTTGGTGGTCCCAGCCCGCCCGAAGGAGGACACGTGGTCGGCACAACGCAGCGCAACACCGGTGTGGAAGGCGTGGAAGGAGGCGTGGGTCTGACCGCTCTTCTGGTCGCGGCGGCACGGGCGATCGAGACCCACCGCCACGACACCCTGGCCCAGGACGTCTACGCCGAGCACTTCGTGCTCGCCGCGCCGGCGTGCGCCGGCTGGCCGGTCCGTATCCAGCAGGTCGCGGGAGGGGACACGAACCCGCTGTGGGGACGGTTCGCACGCTACTTCGGTCTGCGGACAAGGGTCCTCGACGACTTTCTCCTCAGCTCCGTGCACACCGGAGGCGCCCGACAGGTGGTCCTGCTCGGCGCGGGGCTGGATTCGCGGGCGTACCGGCTCGACTGGCCTCCCGGCTCCGTGATCTACGAGATCGACCGGGAAGGCGTACTGGCGTTCAAGCACAAGGTGCTCGACGGACTGTCGGCCGCCCCGAAGGCGGGCCGGGTCCCCGTCCCGGTCGATCTGCGCGCCGACTGGGCCGGAGCCCTGGCCGACGCGGGCTTCGACCCGGCCGCGCCGAGCGTGTGGCTCGCCGAGGGGCTGATGTTCTACCTGCCGGCCGCCGTCGAGACCGACCTCATCGACAGGGTGGCCCGACTGAGCGCGCAGGGGAGCGCCCTGGCATTCGAGGTCAAGCTCGACAAGGACCTGCTGGAATACCGGGACAGCCCCCTCTACACGGCGACGGCCCAGCAGATTGGCATCGACCTGCTCAACCTCTTCGACAGGCAGCCGCGACCCGACTCCGCCGGTGATCTGACGGGCAGAGGCTGGTCCGTATCGGTCCACACCCCCTTCGACTTCACCCGCCGTCACGGACGCGGACCGCTGCCCGAGGAGAACGACGCCCTGGCAGGCAACCGTTGGGTGTTCGCGGACAAGCCCCGGCGGTAGCGGGCGGCGGACCCCTCACCCTTCCGGGCGGGGGCTGCCGAGGAACTCCGCTGTGGGCCGCCGTAGATCGAAGGGAGCCCAGCCCGGACTGCCGGTGCGGGCGAACGCCGCCCAGGCCCCGTGCACCCGGGCTGCGAGTCCCGCAGGAGCGGGGTCGGGGCCGAGCAGGCGGGACTGGCCGTGCAGCCAGGGTGCGTCGGCGATGTCGAACACGAAGGGCAGCTCAACGGTATGGGCAGCGCCAAGGCGCCCGTCCAGGGCTGTCGAGCCGTATCCGAACTCGTAGAGGTGCGTACGGCCGCCCGAGATCCGTGCGTGGGCCCGAGCCATGCGCGCCGTACCGGCCGTGAACAGCACCTCCCCGAGCATCGCGGAGCGCAGCTCGCCCGGTGTCGCTTCCGGCCGCGCCGTGCGGTGCGCGGCGAGGGCCGCAAGGGGGGGGGCTCTGACTCCCGCGGCGCGGGCGGGGCGCCGGGGGGCCCCGGGGGGGGGCCCCCCCCCCCCCCCGGGGGCGGGCGAGCGCGCCCCCGCG
>NZ_JBHYWP010000084.1:19383-38592 GCF_042751845.1 Streptomyces sp. NPDC059398
ACGCCACCCCTCTCCCTCATTTCGCGCCCGCCCGATGTGGTCGCGTCCGCGTCCCCCCCGTACCACGTGCACGTCTCCACCCCCGCGGCGAGGGCGGACAGGTCGGCCTCCGTGGTGGACTCCAGGCCGCCCTGCGGTACGACGTACAGGTGCCCCTCTGCGGAGTTGGTGCCGATGAGCAGATCGACGCCGGCGGCCGGACCGTCGGCGAGGCTGTCGGCCGGCTGGGCGGGCAGGACCAGGCCGAACGGGCTGAGCCCGGCCAGCGGGTCCGTCGCGGTACGGGTGCGCAGATCGAGGCCGGCCAGTGCGGGCAGGACCGCGAGGAAGTGCTCGTCCGGGACCGGGGCGAACGCTTCGGCGGTCGGCTCGACGCCCAGCGCGGCCGCCGCCGCGGCGGTCACCCGCCCCGCCTGCTCCGGGGTGAACGCACCGGTGCCGGTGCCACTCTGCATGACCGCCCGGCGGAACAGGCCGCCTGCCTCCGGTGCCGCGAGCAGCGCGCCGGTGAGCGTGGCGCCCGCCGACTGGCCGAAGACCGTGACGTTGCCGGGGTCGCCGCCGAACACCGCGATCGTCGCCTGCACCCAGCTGAGCGCGGCGAGCACATCGAGCAGCCCGCGGTTGGGCGGGGCACCCGCCAGATCGAGGAACCCGGGGATGCCGAGTCGGTAGTTCACCGTCACCAGCACGACGCCGTCGCGGACGAAGGCGCTGCCGTCGTGGAGCGCGGCGCGGCTCGACCCGGTGACGAACCCGCCACCGTGCACGAAGACCATGACGGGGCGTCTGGCGCCGTCAGCGGCAGGCGTGTGCACATCGACGGTCAGGTACTCGTCGCCGGGCACCCAGCCCGGACCGAAGTAGGGGGACATGTCGAGCCGGCCGAAGTCGCGGGACGGCTGCGGAGCCGTGGGCGCGGGCCGCGTGGCGTCCCGTACACCGGCCCAGCCCGGGTGGGGGTCCGGCGGTGCGAAACGGCCGGCGCCGGTCGGCGCCGCAGCGTAGGGGAGGGCGCGGTAGCGCTCACCGGATCCGTCACGGACGCCGCGCACGGTGCCCGCGGGGGTTTCGGCCAACGGTTCTGTCTGCTGGAGCACGGGAGACTCTTCCTCTCGGGTGGGGGACCTCTCGGGTGGCGGGATCAGGACATACGGGAGAAGGCGGCCCACTCCTTGACCGTGAACCTCGACCCGTCGCGGGCGACCTGCGCGGCGCCGTGGCCGCCGAAGTGCGCGGGGAAGACCAGCGCGTTGTCGTCGGCGGCATTTCCGAGCAGCCGGTGCCGGGTGGCCCGGGACTGTGCCGGATCCTCACAGAAGCAGGAGTTGGTCCCGGGCTCGGCGATCTGCAGCGCGGTATGCACGAGATCTCCGACGAAAAGGGCCCGGTCGCTGCCGGAGCGCAGGGTGAGCACGGACGAGCCGGGGGTGTGCCCGGGAGCGAGATCAAGACGCAGGTTCTTGTCGATCCGGTACGTCTCCTCCCACAGCCGGGTGAGTCCCGCCCGGTGGACGGGTGTGACACTGTCCTCGAAGACGTTCTGGTTCCCGCGGCCCAGTACGGACGTGTTCTCGTTGGCCGGGTTCCAGAAGTCGAAGTCCCGACGGTTCATCAGATACGTGGCGTTGGGGAAGGTCGGCACCCAGTCCCGGCCGTCGAGGCGGGTGTTCCAGCCGACATGATCGACATGCAGATGGGTGTTGATCACAATGTCGATGTCCTCGGGCCGCAGCCCGGCAGCGGCGAGCCGGCCGAGGTAGTCCGTGTCCAGCCGGCTCCACACCAGTGCGTAGGGGCGGTCCTTGTGGTTGCCCACACCGGTATCGACAAGAATGGTGCGCCCCTCGCTGCGCAGCAGCCAGGACTGGATCGCCGAATGGCACTCGTCCGTCGCCGGGTGCCAGAAGTCGGGTGCCAGCCAGTCGAGGTTCCCCTCCCACGAACTGTGGGAGCTGTCCGGGAAGAACTGTGCCGGGGACATCCCGACCGGGCCGTAGAACTCCTTGATACGGGTGACGGTGACGTCGCCAAGGATGAGCTGCTCCGGGTTCTGATCCATACGTCTGTCCTCGGGTCCGGGGGATGTGACCGAATGAGACCGAGCCTGGGACCGCGGACCGCCACGCACCACTCCCGGCTTGTCCTACCCCTCGCAGGGTGTGGCCGGGATCCGGCCGCGCACGAATACTGGGGTCATGAGCGATCCCGGCCCACTCGGCGTCTTCCTCCAAGCCCGGCGGGCGCGGCTGCGCCCCGCGGATGTCGGCCTGCGCGACCTCGGGCCCCGCAGACGGGTGGCCGGACTCCGGCGCGAGGAACTGGCCCAACTGGCCGGCGTCAGCGTCTCGTACTACACACGGCTGGAGCAGGGCCTGTCCCGCGGGGCCTCGGCCGAGGTACTCGACGCGATCGCCCGCGCTCTGCTGCTCGACGACCATGAGCGCGAGCACGTCGGCCGGCTCGCCGGCGCCGCCCGCCACACGCCCCGGGTGCGCCGCCCGCGCCCCGAGAGGCTCGCCGGCGAAACCCGCGACCTCCTCCGCGCCGTCGACGGCGTCCCGGCGCTCGTGCTCGGCCGCCGTACGGACGTACTGGCCTGGAACACCCTGGGCCACGCCCTGCTGGCCGGCCACCTGGACCCGCTCGGCCCGCAGGACCCGGCGCGGCGCCCGAACATGACCCGCATGCTGTTCCTGGACCCGCACTGCCGGGAGCTGTACGCGAACTGGAAGCCCAAGGCCCGCGCAGTGGTCGGCAACCTGCGCATCGCCGTCGGCAGACACCCGGACGACCCGCTGCTCGCGGAGCTGATCGGCGAACTGACCATGAAGAGCCCGGAGTTCGTCGCCCTGTGGGCGGACCACCGGGTGACGCCCTGCGACGCCGCCTCCTACGAGCTGCACCACCCCGTCGTCGGCAGGGTGACGGTCACACAGCAGACACTCTCCATCGCCCGTTCACCGGACCAGATGCTCATCGTGTGCACCACCCCCGCCGGATCCTCGTCCGGCCAGGCCCTCACGCTGCTCCGGCAGATGAGCGGCAGCCGGGCCCCGCACACGGACAACGACGGCCCGGGCGCCGTCGCCACCGCGAGGGCGGCCCGGCAGGACTGAGGCAGTGCGGTGAAACCGCACGATGACCACGGAGCCCTCAACGGCCCACGACAACCCCAACCCACGGGCAGTCAGGGACAGTCAGTCCCCGAAGCCCATTGTGGAAAAAGGTATTTCGTGACCTCTCGAAGGGGTCGCTACGGTCGGATTCATGGATAGGAATTTTCGGACGGCCGAAGAACTCACGACCGCCCTGCGTGCCGGTGAAGTGACCTCGGAAGAACTGACCGACCAGGCGATCGCCCGTATCGAGCGGGAGGACAAAGCGGTCAACGCGATCTGCGTGCCGGACTTCGACCGTGCACGGGAGGCCGCGAGCCGCGCCGACCGGGCCCGCGCCCGCGGTGAGGACCGGCCCCTGCTCGGTATCCCGGTAACGGTCAAGGAGTGCTACAACATCGCCGGGCTGCCCACGACCTGGGGCATGCCGCCCCACCGCGGCCATCTGCCGGCCGAGGACGCGGTGCAGGTGTCCCGGCTCAGGAACGCGGGCGCGGTGGTGCTCGGCAAGACCAATGTGCCTTTTGGGCTGCAGGACATACAGAGCTTCAACGACATGTACGGGACCACCAACAACCCGTGGGATCACAGTCGTACGCCGGGCGGCTCGTCCGGTGGATCGGCGGCGGCCCTGGCGTCCGGATTCGGCGCCCTGTCCATCGGCTCCGACCTCGCAGGCTCGTTGCGCACCCCCGCGCACTTCTGCGGCATCTACGCCCACAAGCCGACGCTCGGCCTGGCGGCGCCCCGCGGCATGACGCCCCCCGGCACGCCGGCGCTGCCGGCCGACCTCGACCTCGCCGTCGTCGGCCCGATGGCACGCAGCGCCCGCGACCTCACGCTTCTGCTCGATGTCATGGCCGGACCGGACCCCCTGACGCTCGGTGTGGCACACGAGGTGAGACTGCCACCCGCACGTCACGACCAGCTCCACGGCTTCCGGGTCCTGGTCCTCGACCAGCACCCGTTGATCCCGACCGGGTCCGCTGTGCAGGCGGGCGTGAACCGGGTGGCCGACGCGCTCCTGGACGGCGGCGCACGTGTGGAGCGGCGGAGTCCGCTCCTGCCAGACCTGGCCGAAGCCGCCGTCCTCTATACACAGTTGCTGTTCTCAAGCTCCGTCGCACGCTTTCCCGTCGGCTCGTACGAGCAGCTGCGGGCCAGGGCCGCCGCACTGAGCGCCGACGACCGGAGCCTGGAAGCCGCACGGCAGCGGGCCATGGTCTTCACCCACCACGACTGGCTCCAGGCGGACAGCCGCCGCGAACTCCACCGGCAGGCCTGGCGGCGGCTCTTCACCGAGTTCGACGCCGTGGTGTGTCCCGTCACGCCCACCCCCGCCTTCCCGCACGACCACAACCCCGCAGTGGACAAACGCCGGATCGACATCGACGGCGTCGATTACCCGTACTTCGACCAGCTCGTCTGGGCCGGTCTGCCCACCATGCCCGGCCTGCCCGCCACCGCCATACCGACGGGCGTGTCTCCCGGGGGACTCCCGGTGGGAGTGCAGCTCGTCGGCCCGATGCACGAGGACCGCACCCCGCTGCGCCTTGGCGAACTGCTCGAAGAGAGGATCGGAGGATTCCAGGCACCGGGGCCGGCTGCCCGGCCCTGACCAGGACCGTGCCTGGCGGGCAGCGTGTTCTCCACTCTGCCGCGATGCGCCCGGGACATCACCAGGCTGTACTCGTCAACGCCAGTCCGACCATGAGCCCGAAATAGGCGAGAACCGCCGGCAGACAAATGAGGAGCAGAAGCCGGCCGGCCAGGATGGCCCACAACGCCACACCCCGGCCGTCCTTCGCCGGCAGCCGGCGGCCCCGGAAGCGGGGCGCCGGCTATGGGCCGCGGGATGTGCGTCATGGCGGCGCGAATGGAGACAGAGGTAAGTGACGGCCCGCGATCCCCATATCGAAGTTGCGGGGGAGCCGGACGGTGCGCAGCATGGTGAGCAGTGGATCCCCCCTCCCTCTGCCGTCCGATGGCCCGGCCGGTCGGCCCGCGGAAGGTCGTCGGCGCGGGGAATCGAGCGGGCTGCACAGGCGGAGCTGCCGCACCGCAGGCGATGTCCGGCTCGGACGACGGGGGCGCCACGGAAGATCGGTCACGCCCTGAGGTGTCCGACACCGCAGAGCAAAGGGACTGCCGATATGGACACCAGGCAAACCCAGTAAGCCGCACCCCCCTGGTCCCGGTTACGCGTCGAGGACTGGGGAGATACCGGAGGTACCCGGGAGGCGCTGCACGTGCGGGCCCAGAACGTCGGCAAGTTACGACTGGCACACACCCGTTCTCCACCACTGGTGGCCGGTGACTCTCTACCCCAGCCCGCAGGGGCCGACCACCTCCGCTGTTCGATCTCTGTGGACCGGCCGGGAAGAGGGCCGCCGCTCACGGGCCGCACACACCAGCCGACCGATAGACGCCACTCCCAGAGGAAGGTCTGCCCGATGCCTGAGGAAAGTTTCCCCGCCCCCGAGTCCGGAATGCTTCTCAGCTACTTCCTCACCGTCGCTGACGTGCCCCGCTCACGGACCTTCTACACCGAGGTCTTGGGCGGAGAACTGGTACTGGCCGAGAACCCGTGCACCGTCCGGCTTGCGAACAGCTGGCTCATCATGAATCCGGGTGGTGGTCCCACTCCGGACAAGCCCGGGATTACTCTGCATCCGCCGGATGACCGGAGTGCTGCGACATGTTTTCTCAATATTCGTGTGGCTGACATTCAGGCTGTTTATGAGGAGTGGAGCGCGAGGGGGGCGGATTTCATTACCGAGCCGATTGACCGGAAAGCGGAGATTCGCTGTTATCTCCGTGACCCTGACGGCTATCTGATCGAGCTGGGGCAGGCCACTGGCATGCTCCGTGGTATCTATGCTGACCCCGCTCCCGAGCCCGGAGCGGCACACGATTGAGCAGCGGGCGGCGGTCTTGGCCAGTCGGCAATCGACGCCGGGGTGAGCTTGTGGGCTCAGCCCAGTGTGTCCATGAGGGCAGTGATGTAGGCGTCGAGCCGTTCCTCCAGTGCCCGCGTCGTCAGCTCTGTCCTGCCGGCCTCCTGCCACGGCCGCGCCACCTGCCGCACTTCTTCCGAGCTTGCCAGCGCGTCCCGTACCTGCCAGTACAGCCGGTCGCCCCGCGCTGCGGCCAGTACCCCGCCGGCCTCCTCGTACGCCTCGGTGAACCGCAGACCCCACGCGGGGCCGTGCAGCAGTGCGAGAACGGTCGAGCAGTGCGCCACATCGAGATCCACCGGGCCCCAGGAGGCCGCCGCCCAGTCGACGACCCCGGTGATCGGGGCATCGGCCGAGGGTGAGGTCGGCTGCTCGAACAGCACGTTGCCGGGCTGGAAGTCCCGGTGCAGGAACCGCCCTTCGTACGGCGGCGCGGGCTTGCGGATCACGTCGATCGCCGCAGCCCATAGCCTCGCGTCGGCGCCCCTGGGAACGACGACGGTGTCGGCGGTCGTCAACGCCACGTACTCGGGGGGCGGTTCGGCGGGACGTAGCGCATGGATCGCCACGAGCTGGCGGGCCAGCCGGGGGATGCGGGTCTCCAGTCCCTCGTCGCCCAGGACCGTGCGGCCTGCCAGATGGGTCATCAGGAGCGAGGGATACGCACAGTGCGCTGCGCTCGAATCGACCGCGACCAGTCCGGGAGCCGGCACATCGGTCCCGGTGAGCAGGGTCAGGGCGCCGGCCTCCCGCCCCAGCCAGTCCACGGCGTGCTGCACGGAGCCCGGGTCGGTGAAGCTCCGCAGGACCAGGTGACGGGTGGCTCCGCTGCGCGTGGTGATGGTCAGCCTCCGCACGTCGGCTGTGATGCCGCCGTGCAGAGGCTCGGCTCGGACGATCCGCTCGCCGGTCTCCAGGTGCCGGTTCGCCCAGGCCAGGGTTTCCGGGCGGACGGCGGCCGCCTCATCGTGGTGGGTCATCCCGCCACCTCACCATCGGGGCGGCGGCCCGCGCAAAGGCCTTTTCTGCGGGGGCGGGGGGAGCCGACGGGGCGGGTCTCCGGGGCTGCGGCTACTTCCGGACGGGGCACACCCCCGGGGAGGCAACCGTGTTGTACTGCGGGGCCGCCTGCGCCGTCGTCACGTTCTTGCTGCCGAGCTGGTTGAGGATCTCGTCGGAGAGGAGATCCTGCTGGCCCTTGAGGGCGTCGGCGACGCCGGTGTCCTTCGGGAAGACCATCTCCGCCGCGATGTTGTCCTGCACGATGCGGGCCAGATTGTCGAGCGCGGTGAAGACCGGGTCCGCCGGCGGCTCCAGGCCGGGCAGGTCGATCAGGTGGGTGGCGACCTTCGCCGCGTTCATGCAGTCCTTGATGATGATGGTGTTCTGGTTGAGCACGCTGGTGGTCCACTGTGAGATCACCACGCAGTACAGATCGGCCCAGGCCGTCTCGCCGACCTTGGCACGCCAGGTCTTCATGGTGTCCTGCACGCCCTTGATCTGGGCCTGTGAGGCATGTTCCATGTTGGTGCGGATGGCCGGGTAGACGCTGGCGGAGAACTGCTCGAACGACGCCATGTCGAAGTGCTTCGCGGCGACCGATGCCTTGATGAACGCCAGGGCGCCGTCGAGGATCGCGGCGCATGACGTCTGCAACGCGGCCGGCAGTCCGGCGGACGGCAGGTTCTGGCGGGCGGTGGAGAGCTTGGCGGCGTACGCCTTCAGCGGCTCGATCCACGCGGTGGACGTGTCGTCGTTGTAGGCGACCATCATCAGGTCGTGCGGGTCGATGCGCTCCGCGTTCGGCAGGTTCGGGATCTTGTCCGCGAGGTATGAGGCGATCACCGAGAAGACGCCGAGCGGGGTGTGGGCGATGGACTTCGCCAGCTCGAAGGTCTGGGCCACCGGGTTGACGGACTCCTGCCCGTCTTTGGTGACAAGCGTGAACCGGCCGCCCTTGGCGTCGTTCTGCACGACGACCACCGGGGAGAGATGCTTGATCAACTCGGCTTTCAGCGTCGCGTAGTTGGTGCGCATGCCCGCGTTGACGACGAACATCGACTCGCGGGCCTGCTCCTGGGTGACCGCAGCGGTGGTCACGGTGCCCGCCGTCGAGGTGTTCGCGGCACTCGGGGCTGCCGAGTAGCCGAGCAGGGCGGCAGTTCCGACTCCCGTAGCGCTGCCTATGAATCCTCTGCGCGTAGCCATCTTCGTTTTCTCCATGGGGATATCGAGTACGGATTGCTGGAGTGCGGGGGGCTCTGAGACATGGGGGAACCTTCAGTTGGGGGGATGGGGGGGATGGGGGGGATGGGGGGAACGGGGGGACTTGGGGGGCGAGGGGTGCCGTGGGGAGAGAGCGTGCGAGTTCCCTCCCCACCGCGTACAGAGGGCTGGGCGTTACTTGAGATCGCGTTACTTGAGATCGCGTTGCTTGGGCACCACGACGCCGAAGCGGTCCTGGACGGTGGCGAGCGCGGCCTCGTGCACCTGGGCGGCGGGGATGCCGCGGGGGTTGCCCTTGAGGGGGAGAGGGCGGGTCGCCGAAGCGTCGCCGATCACGGTCGGGCGGTAGCCGTTGTAGACGGCGCCCTCGGTGGTGAACAGGGTGCACATGTGGGTCATGAAGCCGGCGATGATGACGTTCTTGCGGCCGGTCCTCTTGAGTTCCGCGTTGAGGTTCGTGTCGTGGAAACCGTTGGGGACGGCCTTCTCGACGACGGTCTCGCCCTTGGCCGGCTTGAGTGCGGGGATGATCCGGCCCGCTTTCGACTTGAGGTCGTAGCCCTTCTCCACGATGTGGATGACCGGGGTGTGCGCCTTGCGGGCCCGGTCGAGGAGAGCCTTGGTGTTCTTGACCGCTTCGCGCCAGCCGGTGAGCTCCATCGTGCCCCCGGTGTAGACGTTCTGATAGTCGACCAGGACCAGCGTGGCGTCCGAGAGCTTCGCCGGGGTCTCGTCCTGTTTCGTCAGCTGCCGCAGCGTGGTCGTGTCCTTGGCGTAGTCCTTCTCGTGGCTCTTCCGGGGGCTGCTCTGGTCGTGCCGGCCGTGGCCGTCGGCGCGGGTGGCGGCTTCGGAGCTTCCGCCGCACGCTGTCATGGTGGCGGCGAGGACGGTGGCCGCGCCCAGTGCGGCGGCCGGGCGGAGCAGCTTGGGCTTCATCGGGTGATCTCCTTCTGCGTCGCGACCACGACTCCGTACAGGTCCGCGATGGTGGCGAGGGCGCTGTAGTGGACCTGGCAGGCGTCGAGGTCGGTGCCCGCGACCGGAAGTGAGCGAGTGGCGGTGGCCTCGGCGACGACGGTGGGACGGTTGCCGTTCAGGAATGCGCCTTGGGCGGTGAACGTCACGCACATGTGGGTCATCCAGCCCGCGATGATGACGTCCTGGCCCTCCTTGAGGTGGGTGTCCAGGTCGGTGCCGACGAAGGCGTTCGGGGCCTGCTTCACGACGACGGGTTCGTCCTCGAAGGGCGCGACCCGGGGGTGGATCCGGCCGATCTCGGCTCGGATGTCGTACGGGGTGCCCTCGCCACCGTCGTTGATGACGTGCACGACCTTGGTGCCGGCCTCGCGGGCCCGTGCCAGCAGCTGCGCGGCGGCGTCGAGGGACTTCTCCCAGCCGTCGAGTTCCATGACTCCCTGGGTGTAGGTGTTCTGGAAGTCGATGAGGATCAGCGTCGAGCCGGCCAGCTTCGCGGGCGCCTGGTCGAAGCCGTTGAGCTCGCGCAGCGTGGTTCGGGACATGGGTGTACCGCCTTAGGAATTACGGGGGAGGGAGGCAGTCCGGGGTGTTCCGTCGGGCTGCGTCAGTAACGCTATGGACCCAGCGCTACGTCGGCAATGACGTCTAACATGCAGATACCGACACACCGACCGCGGCCTGTCGGCCAGACTCAGGGGGCCCCGTGCCAAACACAGTCACCGGCACCGGCATGGGTGCGGGCAGGCGGCTGATCGTCATCGTGCTCTTCGAGGGCGTCGACCTGCTCGACGTCACCGGCCCGCCGGAGGTGTTCTCACTCGCCCTGCGCGAGACCGACGAGGCGGCGGGCTACCAGGTCGTACTCGCCGCGGAGAACAGGGGACCGGTCACCACGGGCGCGGGCGTACGCATCCTGCCCGATGTCACTTTCCAGGAGGTGGCGGAGGGCGGGATCGACACGCTCATCGTGCCCGGGGCGGTGGAGGTCGATGGGGCGGGACGGGTGCATCCGCTGGTCGACCCGGCGCTCGTGGCCTGGGTGAAGGTGCTCGCCGCTCGGGCGCACCGGGTCACGTCCGTGTGTGTGGGGGCGCATCTGCTGGCCGCTGCCGGGCTCCTCGACGGCAAGCGCGCCACCACCCACTGGTCGACCGCGCGACAACTGGCCGCCGATCACCCGGCGGTGCGGGTCGATGCCGATCCGATCTTCATCCGCGAGGGCCAGGTGTGGACGGGTGCGGGGATCAGTGCCTGTCTGGATCTGTCGCTGGCGCTGATCGCGGACGATCTCGGTGAGGCGGTCGCTCTGCGGGTGGCCCGCCAGCTGGTGATGTACCTCAAACGCCCCAGCGGGCAGAGCCAGTTCAGCGTCCCGCTGGAGCAGGTCTCCACGACGCGCCGTATCGAGGACCTGCGTCACCACATCCTGCGCCGCATCGCGGAACCGCTGACGGTCGTCGATCTGGCCGAGTACGCGCACGTGAGCGACCGGCACCTCACCCGCCTGTTCAAGACCGAACTGGGCCTGACCCCGCACGCGTACATCGAGTCCGTCCGCGTGGAGAAGGCCCGCCATGAGCTGGAGTCCTCCGACGCCACGCTGGAACGCGTCGCCGCCGTCTGCGGGTTCGGGACGGTGGACACGCTGGTACGTGCGTTCAGGCGCCGCCTGAACACGACACCGACGGAGTACCGGCGCCGGTTCCGGGTGCCCTTGGCACCGTGATACCGGGCGGTTTCGGCGCCACGGCACGAGGGGGACGGCTCGGACTCGGCGGCCGGGGGAAGGGGATCCGGCGCGGCTGGGTTCAGCGCTGTGGTCCGGGGGGTGTGAGCAGTGCAGCGAGGCGGTGGGTGTCTGTGAGATAGCGGTCGTAGGGAAAGCCTGCCCCGAGAAGGGCGGACCGGAGTTCTTCTTCCAGTGGTTTGCCTTCGGCCTGGAAGGTGTTCTGGCCTGTCGGTGTGAGGGAGACCAGGCGCCGGCGCCGGTGGGCGGGGTCGGTGTTGATCGTTACGTAGCCTTCCGCCTCCAGCGGGCGCAGGGCGCGGCTGATGGCGGGATCGGACAGAGAGAGGGCTCCGGCGAGCTCGTGCTGGGTAGCCGGCTGGATCTCTTCGAGGGTGCCAAGGAGCCGTAGCTGGCTGGGCGTGAGGCGCTGTTCGGGGCCGGAGCGGCGCCGGGCTGCGTCGTTCATCAGCATGACTACGCGGTAGAGGAGTTCTGCCAGTCCTTCGTCCATGGGTTCACCCTACCGGATACTTGCAACGTTAATATTAACCATGCAACACTCAAGGCCATGGACACTCTCCCCTACGCGGTGCGGACCGCGTTTCCGCTTCTCTTCATGCTGGTGCCCGCTCTCGGAGCGCTGCTGAGCTGCCGCCGCCGCGACCCGGGCCGGCCGGCGGCGGAAATCTGGCAGCGCTGGTGGGCCGTCGGCGCCCTCGGCATCGGCAGCCTGTGGATCACGCTGTCGTTCTTGGCGGTCCCGCAGGCCATGGCCGACACCATCGGCTTCGCCCACTCGCCGTTCCAGTTCGAGATCGCCTTCGCCAACCTCGGCCTTGCCGTGCTGGGTTTCCGAGGCGCGTCCGCGTCGCCGCGCGAGCGCCTCACGAGCGGGCTGGCGGCCGCCGCGTTTCTGTGGGGGGCGGTGATCGGCCACGTCTACCAGTGGTTCGCCCACGGCGACCACGCCGCGGGGAACACGGGCGGCATCCTGGCCAACGACGTCCTCATTCCCGCCGTCATGATCGCCCTGGCAGCCCGCGACCTCCGCCGCACAGGTTCCGGCCACGGCCGGGCCACCCGCCGTCCGGCAGTCTGACGGCTGCCGGACTCCGCCTGCCGGATCTTGCTTACCGGGCAGGCGGCGTCGTACTCCGAGGCGGGGAAGCCCCTCCAAGAACTCCCGACTGAATGAGCGTTCCAGCGAGAAGTCGGTCTCCCGGTGGAGTGCGCCGGCTCGGGCGGATGTTTCCAGCCCCTCGGCAAGGGCTGCCGGGTCAGCGCCGGGCAGCAGGTCCACTGAAAGGCAGGTCCCCTGAAACCACTCGTGTGGCAGGGCAACTTCTTGGTTTGAGATGTTGCGAATGGGGCCTGGTGGGGGAGTACCTGTCTTATGACACTGAGCCGTCGGTCCTTCATACGTTCAACAACTGCTGTTTCGGGTGCTGTTCTTGTATCGGGAGGGGGTGTCGCACGGGCTGAGGTTCCGTTGCGTCGGGCCGTTGCCCCTGCGGGCAGCGGAGCGCCGGCCGACTGGATGGGAGGCTTGCCCGACGGGTTGTCCCTGCTGCGGATGACCATCCCGGGTACCCACGATTCGTGCTGTACCGACCCTGCCAAGGGCACCGAGTGGTCACACACCCAGAACTGGGGGATCACCGAACAGCTCCAGCGGGGCATCCGGTTTCTGGATCTACGGGCGAACGGTCTCGAGGGGCATCTCGACGACTCGTTCGGGATGTACCACGCGGGGTTCTACCAGGGCATCACCTTCGATGAAGTGCTGGATCAGTGCAAGGACTTCCTGCGACAGCATCCGGGGGAGACGGTCGTGGTCCGGTTGAAGAAGGAGAGTGGTACGGACAACGACGTGGGCGCGCGTTTCAAGGATGTCCTGAACGTGTATCTCGACGCCAAGGGGTGGCGTCCGTCGTTTCTCCTGACGGACCGTGTGCCGTCGCTCGGTGAGGCGCGTGGCCGGATTGTTCTGATCGCCCAGTTCGACAATGACTGGCCGATTCTGCAGTGGCCCGGCGGGGACAACGATTTCCTGTCCAACCAGTGGTTCTCGCTCCAGGACATCTACCAGGGCCTGTCGCGCCCGTCTGCGAAGACGGGGAAGGTGATCCAACAGTTCGACAACGTGTCCGGGGACCAGGATTCGGGTTTGATGTATATCAACTTCACCAGTTACGCGGGTGGTGGCTGGCCCAAGGTCAACGCGGACGCGATCATGCCCGGGGTGCAGAGCTATCTGAATGCCCGCCTGGCGGACCGTACGCATCTGGGCATCGTTCCCATGGACTTCCCTGACTTCCACTCGGACACACTGCGCACTCTCATCGACTGGAACTGGCACTGATGCTGGGTGCTGGGTGCTGGGTGCTGGGTGCTGGGACAGGTTCATCCATGGATCCTGCCCCTTGCCCGGTCCTCGCCGGGACCTGAGTGAGTTCGGTCTGTGATGGTCCCGGGTGGTGTTGCTCAGGTAGCTGGTAGGAGGCCCCATGTCTGGAGGCTGTACGGTCGGCCCTTTTCCTCTCCGTTGATCAGCGGAATGTCTAGCTGGCTGAAGCCGGTCGTGGTTGCCACGGCGATGCTCGCGTGGTTTTCGGCCTCCAATTCCAGGATCACTTGTCCCACTCCGAGTTGATCGAAGGCATATGCACTCATCAGCCGCACTGCTCGTGCAGCCAGCCCCTGGCCGCGGTGCGCCGGCCCGATTACGTAGCCGATTTCTGCGCCTCTGGGCACGCGCCGAAGCATCACCTCGCCAAGTGGCCTGTGGCCATCGAGGGTAATGGCGAGCAGGATCGTCGTGCCCTCGCCCCGCATCTGCCGGTCCCGTTCCAGTCGTGCGCGGGCGGCTGTGTCGTCGAAGGGTGAGACGATCGGTGTCCAGTACGCGATGTCGGGATGGTCGAACAGGTCCGGCATCGCGGCGAGGTCTGATTCTGTCCAGTCGCGCAGGACGAGACCTTCACCTGTGATTTCGATCCCTTCGGGAAAGGATGAGGGGGTACTGCTCATGGGGAGGTGGGTCCTCTCTGGATCCGGGAGCGGGCAGGGCAGGATAACCGGGGGATTCGTCGTCGGTTTACTGGATTCGCGTGTGCTCGCGCTCCTCCTCGCCGGTACAGCCCCAGCCGATGCCGGCGGTCCCTGTACAAGCACGGGAGCAGGGGCTTCAACCCGGCGGGCAGATGTGACACACGCAAGGCAGTCGTCCTGTCCGAGGCGACCGTCGCCCCGCACAAGCTCCGTTGTGATCTGGCTGCCGTCACCGCCGGGCACCAAACCCTTCTCGGACTGGCTGTGGACTGCCCCTCCACCAGCGTCGTCTGCGTGCCCGCCTCCTGACAGAGGTCCGGCCCCCCAGGCCCGAAAGTCGGCTGTCGGCGGGAGCCGTGCGGGAAGCAGTACGAGGCCACGGCGGATGGTTTCTGCTGCCTGATCTTCACGGGCCTGTCGGAGTCTTCCTCCGATCGTCGCCCAACGACAGCCTGGCCCCCGGATCCTTCCCAGGGGTTGTCGATGCTGTGGGCCTGCACCTGTCGGGCCGGGCGAACTCGCTGGTCGGGTGTATTTACCTCCGAGGGAATTGGTTCGATGTGGTGGTTGCCGCAGACTCCTGGTCATGACCAGTTACCGGATTCACACCGCCGATACCGCGTCCGAAGCCGCGAAGGAGCCGCTGACAGTCTTGCAGGGGGCCTTCGGGTTCGTTCCAGCCGCGGCGGGACTCATGGCGAACTCACCGGCGTTGTTGAACACCTTCTTCTCCGCGTTCGGGCACTTCCGCGGTGGCGGCACGTTCGGTCCGGACGAACGGCAGGTCCTGCTGCTGTCCAATGCGGTCGCCAACGGAAGTGAATGGGCAGTCGCCTTCCACACGCTGGAAGCGCTCGCGGACGGGGTCGATCCGGCCGTGGTCGAGGCCCTGCGCCGTGGCGATCTGCCCACCGATCCGCGCATGGCGGCGCTGTCGGCGCTCACCCGCGCCTTCATCGACAAGCGGGGCCGGCTCGATGAAGCGGACGTGGCGGCCTTCACGGCGGCCGGTTTCGGTGAGGAGCAGCTGTTCGAGGTGATCACCGGGGTGGCCATCTCCGCGATGACGAACTACACGGCGAACGTCGCCCGGCCACCGCTGGAGGCGGCGGTGCAGCCGCACGCGTGGACCACGGGATACTTGAGTGGTGTCTGAGGTCGGTCCGCTGTTGAAACACTGGAGGAGCGCCCGGCGGTTGAGCCAGCTGGCTCTGGCCGCCGAGGCGGCGGTGTCGATCCGCCATCTGTGCTTCCTCGAGACCGGCCGCGCGAATCCCAGCCGGGCCATGGTCCTCAAGCTCGCCGAGGTACTCGACGTACCCTTGCGCGAGCGCAACACGCTGCTGCTCAAGGCTGGTTTCGCGCCCGAATACCCGGAGTCCGAACTGGACGCGCCGTCGCTCGCCGCCGTCCGTGAGGCGCTCGATACCATCCTGGCGCAGCAGGAGCCCTTCCCGGCCCTGGTGATGGACCGCAGCTGGGACATCCGGCACACCAACACCGCAGCCCGCCGCTTCTTCGCCTTCCTCCAGCACGGGCAGGCGAGGACAGCTCCCGGCCCGGCGAACGTGCTGCGCCGGATGTTCCACCCCGACGGCGTCCGCCGACACGTAACGAACTGGCCGGAGGTTGCCGAGGCGCTGGTCCGGCGCGTGCGCCGGGAGGCGATCGGGGGCGTCACCGATGAGCGCGCCCAGAGGATCCTTGACGAGGTACTGGACTACCCCGGGGTGCCGATCTCGCTGCGGTCGCTCGACGCCTCCACACCGGTGCTGCCGATCGTGCCGATCCGGTACAAGCGCGCTGACCGGCGGTTCGACTTCTTCTCCACCGTGACAACGCTCGGGACACCGCAGGACGTGACGCTGCAGGAACTGCGCATCGAGTGCTTCTTCCCGATGAACGACGAAACTCGATTGCATGCACGTCAGTTCGCCGAGTCGGCGCAGCTCTGACCTCGTGGGTGCCGGACAGAACCCGCATGTGACCGTGACCCGTCCCGTTCCACACCCACCGCTCGACGTTTCCCCAGGTCAGACATCAAAGTCGGGCTGGAGTACTGGCCTCGGGTGTCCCCCTGGATACGGCGTCCGCTCTCTCCCCCCGGAAGGCGGTGAACCGACGCGGGAGGCCGGAGGACTGGAAGCCGCTGCTGGAAGAACTGGCCCGTCGCTATGGCCCGTGAGAGAGCTTGCCGACCGGGATGCCCTGAGGCAGCGCTCGCCGTCCGAGCCGTTGGAACTTGCCCAGCCGGCCCAACCGCACCATGTAGTTGCATTGCATTGCATTGCATTGCATTGCATTGCATTGCATCGGAGCGGGGCAGCAGTCTGCCCCGCTCCGAGCATGGTGTCGGCACACAGGTCCAGCGGAGGGGCGCACGCGGCAACTTGATCCCGCGCACTGCCCGGTCGTCGTCACTTCCCCGGCTCGGCCCCCGGCCGCGAGTGCCAGAGGCCGGTGGGGAGCGTCGCGCTGACCGACGTGCGGCAGTCCATTTTCTGTCGTCGGAAACGGTGAACGGCCCCGGTCGCGGAGGTGAATCCCGGGACCGGCGCCGTTCCGGGTCGCCGTCCGGATACGGAGTCCGGCATGCGGTCTCCGGACACGGGGCCCGGGCCGGGGATCCGGCTACGGATGGTCGCGGATCGCGGATCGCCGGTCGCGGTCAGCGCGAACGCTGCCCGGTGAGGAGGCGGTACAGCAGGAGCACGATCACCGAGCCGACGATCGCGGCAATCCACGTCGAGAGGTGGAAGAAGCCGTTGATGGAGTGCACGCCGAAGATCACCTTGCCGAGCCAGCCGCCGAGCAGACCGCCGACGATACCGATGAGCATCGTGACGAGGCAGCCGCCCGGGTCCTTGCCGGGCGTGAGTGCCTTGGCGATGGCGCCCGCGATGAGGCCGATGAGAATCCAGGCGATGATGCCCACGGTGTGCGTCCTTTGCTGTAGGTGGTGCCGGGGAAGGCCCGACGGGGGTTCGCCAGGTCTGCCCGCGGGGTGCTCCGCGCGGACGGCCGGCGACATACGGGTATCCGCTCGGGAGCACTCCACACCCGGCCAAGGTCCGGCGGCGCGTCGGACAGCTCGGTCCGGTGCTGTGGCGGCAGCCGGCCCCACCACGCCCGTACCATCTCCCTGCCTGACGCTCTCCCTTCCCGTTCGACCTGCTCGCGGGCCTGACGCGCCTCGCGTTCTCCCCTCTCCTCCACTGCCCTCTCTTCCACCTGGTAGGGCTTTTCGGCGTCGCTGGAGAAGACGGTGCCGAGCGCTTGTGCGCCGTCAGGCCTGAGCGGCCTCCTTCGAGATCCGGTCGAACTGTTCCGCCATAGCCGCTTGCAGGGCGTTCGCCGCCGACAGCGGGCGGACCATGACCGTGAACTCGTCGATCAGGCCCTCGCCGTTCACGTGCAGGAAGTCGGCGCCGCTGATCGAGCGGTCGCCGACGCGCGCCTCGAAGACGAGAACGTGGTCGCACCCGCTCGCGTCGTTGATCTCCCGGACGTAGTGGAAGTCCTCGAAGACGCGGGTCACCGCGCGCAGGATCGCCATCGTGATCGCCTTGCCCGGGTACGGCTTGAAGACGACTGGGCTGGTGAAGACGACGTCGTTGGCGAGCAGCGCCTCGATCGCCTCGTGGTCGTTCGCCTCCACGGCCTTGCGGAGTGCCTGCATGGCGACACCTTTCCTGATCCGGGCCCCGTTGAACCCATATGCAAATTGTTTAATAGGTGTGGATGAAAATAATCGCATCACTGTACGGTGTCCAGATGTCTTTGAAATACGCGGTGCTCGCGGCCCTCCTGGAGGGCGAGGCTTCGGGCTACGACCTGGCGAAGATCTTCGATGTGTCCGTCTCCAACTTCTGGGCCGCGACGCCCCAGCAGCTCTACCGCGAGCTGGAGCGACTCGCCGCCGACGGCCTGATCGAGGCCCGGCTCGTCCCGCAGGAACGCAGACCGAACAAACGGCTGTTCACGCTCACCGACGGCGGGCGTGCCAGCCTCGCCGCGTTCACCACCAAGGAACCGCGGCCCGTCGCCGTGCGCGACGAGCTGATGGTGAAGGTGCAGGCCGCGGACGCCGGAGACACGGCCGCCGTACGGACCCACATCGAGGAGCGCATGGCGTGGGCCACGGGCAAGCTGGCCCGGTACGAGCGCGTGCGCACCCACCTGCTGCAGGGCATGGCGGAAGAGGAATTCCTGCGGGACGGCGAGCGGGTCGGCCCCTACCTGACGCTGCTGCGCGGCATCTCCCTGGAGGAAGAGAACCTGCGGTGGGGCGAGCGCGCTCTGGAGATCCTCGACCTGCGCACGGCGAGGTCCGGCCGATGACGACCTACCCACCCGCGCTACGTGGCCCTCGTCGACAGCCAGACCGAGGTCTACGGCGTCGGCGATGACACGACCGGTCTGCGCGGCTGCGCCGACCGCCTCGCGAACGGCCCGCGGAGCTCGACCCCGGGATGCGGTACGCCAATCTGGCCGTGCGCGGCCGGCGGCTCGCCGGACAGGTGCGCGCCGAGCAGCTGCCGCTCGCGCTCGCCCTGCGCCCAGACCTGGCGACTGTCGTGGCCGGGTCAACAACCTGATGCGCCCCTCCTTCGACGCTGACGAAACCGCCGGGCACCTGGATTGGTTTTGTCCACGAGAACGAGGTTCTGGCTCAGGTTCTGTGATCCGTGCACGGTGAGTGACGGCCGAACTCCCTGCGGTGCCTGGGGAAGTTGCCTCAAAACGAGCAGTGGCAGGAACGAGTGGGCCGATAGTTCGGGGCTGTGAATGAGATCCTGCGTACAACCCGACGTCGTTGGTGAGTTCGAGGGCGATGCCGCCATCGACCGGGGCCGATGGCGGCACTCGGTACGCCTCACCCGGCTGCGCCTGGACCGCACACCGGAGTCGATGCCCGCCTTCCGCGCGGACTGAGAGCTGCCGGCAGGGTCAGGTGCAGCCCGCACGCGCAGGGACGGCCCCCATGCTGACCAAGATCAATGCCGGGCAGGGAGTGCAGCCCGCATGCGCAGGGACGGTCCATCTGGCACCAGTGTGCGTTCTCATTCATGGTGAAGCTGCGTCATCGGCCTGACCTGTGTGGATGCAGATGACTGAGAGATGCTGGGATGGACTTTAGGTAGCGCTT
>NZ_JBHYWP010000085.1:0-3737 GCF_042751845.1 Streptomyces sp. NPDC059398
CCCCCGCCCCCCCCCCCCCCACCCCGAGACCCCCCCCGGCCCCGGGCCCCGCCCCGCCCGGCCCCGGGGTGGCCGGCCGCCGGCCGGGCGCCGGGCTTGGGGCGGGTCCGGGACCCCCCCCAAGGCCCCTGACTCAGCCGTAGACCGGCCCCGTGTACTTCTCGCCCGGACCCTCACCCGGCTCGTCGGGCACGGCGGACGCCTCGCGGAAGGCAAGCTGGAGCGATTTCAGGCCGTCGCGCAGCGGAGCCGCGTGGAAGGAGCTGATCTCCGTGGCGCTCGCCGTGATCAGTCCGGCCAGCGCCTGGATCAGCTTCCTGGCCTCGTCGAGGTCCTTGTGCTTCTCGCCGTCCTCGGCCAGGCCCAGGTTGACGGCGGCCGAGCTCATCAGATGCACCGCGACCGTCGTGATCACCTCGACCGCGGGGACGTCCGCGATGTCACGGGTCATGGAGTCGAAGCCGGGGGCCTCGGCAGGTTCTTCGGGGGCGGGGGAGGGGGTCGCGTCGCTCATGAGGCACACGATATGCCGTGGCCCCGGCGCCCCCGCGCGGAGGCCGCAGCGCACCGGTTCGCAGCACCGGGTCCGGGGTGCTAACCTTGTGTAACGACCGGCCGGACATCTATGTGCCCGGCCCACAAGTGGAGGCTCCGATCTCCCACCTGACTGTCCTCCGGGACGGCGGGTCACCGGTCAGGCGGCGCCCATCGTTCCGTACGGACGATGGAAGCCACCCGATGTGCGCCCCGCGGCAGACGCGGCGGTGCTCCGGTATGTGAGGAGCTCCCGCCTGTGTCCCGTCCGGGGCGTTTTTCAGTTCCAGGTGCGGTTGGTCTGTCTAAACAGACGTTACGCGGCTGTCTGCCAGAGAGCCGTGTGGTGCTACCGAGGAGGATCCATCAGCGCCGAGCCCCGCATCAACGACCGGATTCGCGTTCCCGAGGTGCGACTTGTCGGACCCAGCGGCGAGCAGGTGGGCATTGTCCCGCTCGCCAAGGCCCTGGAGCTGGCACAGGAGTACGACCTCGACCTGGTCGAGGTCGCGGCGACCGCCCGTCCGCCCGTGTGCAAGCTCATGGATTACGGGAAGTTCAAGTACGAGTCGGCCATGAAGGCCCGTGAGGCGCGCAAGAACCAGGCGCACACGGTCATCAAGGAGATGAAGCTCCGGCCGAAGATCGACCCGCATGACTACGACACCAAAAAGGGTCACGTCGTGCGCTTCCTCAAGCAGGGCGACAAGGTCAAGATCACGATCATGTTCCGCGGTCGCGAGCAGTCCCGCCCCGAACTGGGCTTCCGGCTGCTCCAGCGTCTCGCTTCGGACGTCGAGGACCTCGGGTTCATCGAGTCGAACCCGAAGCAGGACGGCCGAAACATGATCATGGTGCTTGGCCCGCACAAGAAGAAGACCGAGGCCATGGCCGAGGCGCGTGAGGCCCAGGCCGCCCGTAAGGCGGAGCGTCAGGGGTCCGCGGACGAGGTCGCCGAGGCTCCGGCCGAGGCAGAGGCCGACACTCCGGCCGAGACCACCTCCGAAGCGTGACCGGACGGGCCTCCAGCCAGGCGGCCCCGGGGTTCCGCCCGGAACACATACCAACGATCTGACGCTCCCGGTCTCCGGTGCCCTGCACCGGGGGAGTGCCACTGACGAGGAGAGTACGGCGCGATGCCGAAGAACAAGACGCACAGCGGCTCCAGCAAGCGCTTCAAGATCACCGGCTCCGGCAAGGTGCTCCGTGAGCGCGCCGGCAAGCGCCACCTGCTGGAGCACAAGTCGTCCAAGAAGACGCGTTCGCTGACCGGCACCGTCGTGGTGGCCCCGGCCGACGCCAAGAAGATCAAGAAGCTTCTCGGCAAGTGACGTCGCCGCCCCCGGTGACCCCCGGGGGCGCGATGTCGGGACCGGGACCAATTCGTTTCCGGGCCGTGTGAGTTCACCCACGGCCCCGCTACAAGGAGTCAACAAGTGGCACGCGTCAAGCGGGCAGTCAACGCCCACAAGAAGCGCCGGGCAGTTCTCGAAGCGGCCAAGGGCTACCGCGGTCAGCGCTCGCGCCTGTACCGCAAGGCCAAGGAGCAGGTCACCCACTCCCTGGTCTACAACTACAACGACCGCAAGAAGCGCAAGGGCGACTTCCGTCAGCTGTGGATCCAGCGCATCAACGCCGCTGCCCGCGAGAACGGCATGACGTACAACCGCCTCATCCAGGGTCTGAAGGCCGCCAACATCGAGGTGGACCGCAAGATCCTCGCCGAGCTGGCCGTCAACGACACCAACGCGTTCGCCGCGCTGGTCGAGGTCGCGCAGAAGGCGCTCCCGAGCGACGTCAACGCGCCGAAGACCGCTGCCTGATCAGGCAAGCACTTCAGCCGGAGCCCGGCCGGCTGGACCCGCAGGCGGTATCCGCCTGCGGGTCCGCTGTGTTCGGCGGGCCGATCGTGCCTCCCTCCCCGCGGGTCGCACCGCGGACCGGCGGGGACGGACACGGGCCCGCGCGGACCGATACCGACCCGCGCGGACCGGACCGACGCAGGCCGACGCAGACCGACGCCCGGCCCCGGCCCCAGCAGCCGGACGGCCGCAGTTCCGTACGTCGATACGTGAGTAAGGTGAAACGCCGACCATGGGCACCCCCGCCGAGCTGATCTCCCCGCGTTCCCCGCGCGTCGCCGCCGCCAGGCGGCTCGCCCGGCGCAACTTCCGTACCAAGGAACGCCGGTTCATCGCCGAGGGGCCGCAGGCCGTGCGCGAGGCCGTGCACCACCGGGTCGGCGGCGAGCCGACACTCCTCGAACTGTTCACCACGGCGGAGGCCGCCGAGCGGTACGCATCCATCGTCGCCGCGGCGCACGACGCCGGGGCGCGTGTCCACCTGGCCGGCGACGACGTACTCGCCGAACTCTCCCAGACCATCACCCCGCAGGGCCTTGTCGGTGTCTGCCGCTTCCTGGACTCGCCCTTCGACGAGATCCTCGCGGCCCGCCCCCGGCTGGTGGCCGTACTCGCCCATGTACGCGACCCGGGCAACGCCGGTACGGTGCTGCGCTGCGCCGACGCGGCGGGCGCCGACGCCGTCGTCCTGACCGACGCATCCGTCGATCTGTACAACCCCAAGTCCGTGCGGGCGTCGGTCGGTTCGCACTTCCATCTGCCCGTGGCGGTCGGTGTCCCGGTCGAGCGGGCCGTCGCCGGGCTCAAGGCCGCCGGGGTGCGGATCCTCGCCGCCGACGGCGCGGGCGACGACGACCTCGACGCCGAGCTCGACGCCGGCACCATGGGCGGCCCGAGCGCCTGGGTGTTCGGCAACGAGGCGTGGGGGCTCCCCGAGGAGACCAGGGCCCTTGCCGACGCCGTCGTCCGCGTCCCCATCCACGGCCGGGCCGAGAGTCTCAATCTCGCCACGGCCGCCGCCGTCTGCCTCTACGCGTCCGCCCGTGCGCAGCGCGCTTCCGGAGGGTGCCGCTCCGTCACCTCCAGCTAGTAGGGTGACGCACTCGGGGGCCCACTGCGCTATTCGGAGAGGTGGGATACGGGGATGGCTGTCTCATCGGGCAGTGAGTCGTCGCACGGCAATGGACCACTGCCGTACGGAACCGGCGCGTCCGGCGGCCCGGACGGCCATACCGGAGCCGGGGTCGGCCCCGCCCAACTCCCCCACCGGCAGGGCGGGGCCCCCGGGCCAGGCCGGGACGGGGGGGTCAACCACGCCGCCCCACCGCTCCACCCCGCTCC
>NZ_JBHYWP010000085.1:3747-37394 GCF_042751845.1 Streptomyces sp. NPDC059398
ACCACAGCCTGACTGACCCCGGGAGTGCGGGGGCCGGCTCGGCAATAGCGGAGCGGGTGTCAACCCCGACGAACTCCCCGACGGCCTGGTCGTCGCCGACGAGCACGGCCGGATCGTCTGCTTCAACACCGCCGCCGCACGGATCACCGCCGTACCGCGCTCCGAGGCGCTGGGCCGCCCGCTGGAGCAGGCGCTGCCCCTGGAGGACCTCAAGGGCCGCCGCTGGTGGGCCCTGACCGATCCGTACGGCGGGCTCGCCATCCGCTACGGGCAGCCCGAGCGCAATCTGCTGCTGCCCGGCGGGCGCGAGGTGCTGGTCTCCGCGCGCTACATACGGGAGCACCCCACCGGGCCCGTCCGGCGGGTGGTCGTCTCGCTGCGGGGCACCGAGGCGCGGCGCCGCACCGAGCGCAGCCACGCCGAGCTGATAGCCACCGTCGCGCACGAACTGCGCTCCCCGCTGACCTCTGTCAAAGGGTTCACGGCGACGCTGCTCGCGAAGTGGGAGCGCTTCACCGACGCACAGAAGCGGCTCATGCTGGAGACCGTCGACGCCGATGCCAACCGCGTCACCCGGCTCATCGCCGAGCTGCTCGACATCTCGCGCATCGACTCGGGCCGCCTGGAGCTGCGCCGCCAGCCCGTCGACATCGGCGCCGCCGTCAGCCGGCACATCCAGGCCCACACCGCGTCCGGCCAGGACCCCGACCGGTTCCTGGTCCGGATCCGGCAGCCGCTGCCCGATCTCTGGGCCGACCCGGACAAGATCGACCAGATCCTCGGCAACCTGCTGGAAAACGCGGTGCGCCACGGTGAGGGAACCGTCACTATCGAGGTGGCGGAAGCCGCCGCGAAGAACGACGAGAAGGGGACGGGCGTCACAGTGACCGACGAGGGCCCCGGTATCCCCGAGGAGTCGATGAGCCGCGTCTTCACCCGCTTCTGGCGGGGCAGCAAGCGCGGTGGCACCGGGCTCGGCCTGTACATCGTCAAGGGCATCGTCGAGGCGCACGGCGGGACGATCACCGTCGGCCGCGGGGCGGGTGGCGGTGCGGAGTTCCGATTTATTCTGCCCGTAGGGGCTCCGGCCTATCTGGCCTAGAGGACCTGCGGGCCACTCCGCCCCCTGGCGGCCTCTAGAATCGACCTTTGGCACGTTTGCGTCCTTGACGTCGCTGTCGGCGAGCAGGTCGCCTCAGCCAGCAATCGGAAGTACGGGAAGAGATGTCGGCACCGAACAAGTCGTACGACCCTGTTGAGGTCGAGGCACTGAAACCGGAAGAGATCGAGCGGATGCGGGACGAGGCGCTCGCCGCCTTCGCCGCCGCCGGTGATCTCGACGCGCTCGCACACGCCAAGACGGCCCACACCGGCGGCACCTCGCCGCTGGCCCTGGCCAACCGCGAGATCGGCGCGCTGCCGCCGCAGGCCAAGGCCGACGCGGGCAAGCGCGTGGGCATGGCGCGCGGCGCCGTGAACAAGGCTCTCGCGGCCCGCCAGGCGGAGCTGGAGACCGAGCGCGACGAGCGGGTCCTGGTCGAGGAGGCGGTGGACGTCACACTCCCCTACGACCGCACGCCCGCCGGCGCCCGCCACCCGCTGACCACCTTCATGGAGCGGGTCTCCGACATCTTCGTGGCCATGGGCTACGAGATCGCCGAAGGACCCGAGGTCGAGGCGGAGTGGTTCAACTTCGACGCCCTCAACTTCACGCCCGACCACCCGGCCCGGCAGATGCAGGACACCTTCTTCGTCCAGGGCCCCGAGGGCACCGAGGGCGACGAGTCCGGAGTCGTCCTGCGGACGCACACCTCGCCCGTCCAGGCCCGCACTCTGCTCGACCGTGAGCCGCCCGTCTACGTCGTCTGCCCTGGGCGGGTCTACCGCACCGACGAGCTGGACGCCACGCACACACCGGTCTTCCACCAGATCGAGCTGCTCGCCGTGGACGAGGGCCTCACCATGGCCGACCTCAAGGGCACCCTGGACCACATGGTGCAGGCGCTCTTCGGCCAGGACATGACGACCCGGCTGCGCCCGAACTACTTCCCGTTCACCGAGCCGTCCGCCGAGATGGACATGGAGTGCTACGTCTGCCGCGGCGCTTCGGTCGGCAACCCCGACCGCCCGTGCCGCACCTGCTCCAGCGAGGGCTGGATCGAGCTGGGCGGCTGCGGGATGGTCAACCCCAAGGTGCTCACCGCCTGCGGTGTGGACCCCCGGAAGTACAGCGGATTCGCCTTCGGGTTCGGCATCGAACGGATGCTGATGTTCCGCCACAACGTCGAAGACATGCGAGACATGGTCGAGGGTGACATCCGGTTCACCCGGCCGTTCGGGATGGAGATCTGATGCGGGTCCCGCTTTCCTGGCTGCGGGAGTACGTCGATCTCCCCGCCACCGAGACCGGCCGTGACGTACAGGCCAAGCTGGTCGGCGTCGGCCTGGAGGTCGAGACCGTCGAGCAGACCGGCGCGGGCCTCAAGGGTCCGCTGGTCGTCGGCGAAGTCCTGACCATCGAGGAACTGGAGGGGTTCAAGAAGCCCATCCGCTTCTGCACCGTCGACGTCGGCAGCGCCAACGGAACCGGCGCACCGCAGGAGATCGTCTGCGGCGCCCGGAACTTCTCCGTCGGCGACAAGGTCGTCGTGGTCCTGCCCGGCGCCGTGCTGCCCGGCGACTTCGCCATCGCCGCGCGCAAGACGTACGGCAAGACCTCGCACGGCATGATCTGCTCGGGCGACGAGCTGGGCATGGGGGATGACGGCAGCCACGGCATCATCGTGCTGCCGCCCGGCCACGAGCCCGGCACCGACGCCATCGCGCTGCTCCAGCTGGTCGACGAGGTGCTCGACATCGCCGTCACCCCCGACCGCGGCTACGCCCTGTCGATCCGCGGCGTCGCACGCGAGACCGCGACCGCCTACGGGCTGCCGCTGAGCGACCCGGCGCTGCTCGACGTGGCGCCGCCCAACGCGTTCGGCTACCCGGTGAAGATCGCCGACCCGCGCGGCTGCGACCGCTTCACCGCCCGTACCGTCACCGGCCTCGACCTGGAGGCCCGCACGCCGATCTGGCTCCAGCGCCGCCTCCAGAAGGCCGGAATGCGGCCGGTCTCGCTCGCCGTCGACATCACCAACTACGTGATGCTGGAGCTCGGCCAGCCGCTGCACGCCTACGACCGGGCCAGGATCGAGGGTCCGATCGGTGTGCGCAGGGCTGTGGCGGGCGAGAAGTTCACCACGCTCGACGGCACCGCCCGGGTCCTCGACGCCGGGGACCTGGTCATCACCGACGACCGCGGCCCCATCGGCCTCGCGGGTGTGATGGGCGGGGCCAACACCGAGATCGCCGACGTCACCGCCGACCCGGAGACGGGCCGGCTCAGCGGCACCACCGACGTCATCATCGAGGCCGCGCACTTCGACGCGCTCTCCATCTCGCGCACCGCACGCCGCCACAAGCTGCCGTCCGAGGCGTCCAAGCGCTTCGAGCGGGGCGTCGACCCGGAGGCGGCATCGGCCGCCGCCCAGCGGACCGTCGACCTCCTGGTGCTGCTCGCGGGCGGCACCGCCGAGACCGGGGTCACCGAGATCGTCGCGCCCTCGGCGCCGCGCACCCTCCAGATGCCGGCCGACCACCCGGACAAGGTGGCGGGCGTGGCGTACGGCAGGGAGACCGTCGTACGCCGCCTCCAGCAGGTCGGCTGCGACGTGTACGGGCAGGACGAGCTCGTCGTCACCGTGCCGTCCTGGCGCCCCGACCTCGCCTACCCCAACGACCTGGCCGAAGAGGTCATCCGTCTTGAGGGGTACGAGAACCTCCCGTCGACGCTGCCGAGGCCGCCGGCCGGCCGGGGGCTCACCGAGCGGCAGCGGCTGCACCGCAGGGTCGGCCGCGCGCTGGCCGGGGCCGGCTTCGTCGAGGCGCTGAACTACCCGTTCACCGGTGACGCCGCCTTCGACCAGCTCGGGCTGGCCGCCGACGACCCCCGCCGCACCACGGTCAAGCTGGTCAACCCGCTCTCCGACGAGGAGCCCGCGCTGCGCACCACGCTGCTGCCGGGGCTGCTCGGCGCGCTGCGGCGCAACACCGGGCGCGGCTCCCAGGACCTCGCGCTCTTCGAGACCGGTCTGGTCTTCCGGCCGACCGGCGACGAGCGGGTGCCGGAGCGGCTGCCCGTCGACCGCAGGCCCACCGACGAGGAAATCGCCGGAATCACCGCTGTGCTGCCGTGTCAGCCGCGCCACGTCGCGGCCGTCCTGGCCGGCGCCCGTGAGCAGGCCGGCTGGTGGGGCAAGGGCCGTCCGGCCGACTGGGCGGATGCCGTCGAGGCGGCCCGTACCGTCGCCCGCGAGGCCGGGGTCGAGCTGATCGTCCGGGGCGACCGGTACGAGCCGTGGCACCCGGGCCGGTGCGCCGCGCTGTATGCCGTCGTCGACGGGGCCGAAGTCCTCGCCGGGCACGCGGGCGAGCTGCATCCGCGCGTCGTCAAGGCGTTCCACCTCCCTGAGCGCAGCTGCGCCATGGAGCTGGAGCTCGATGTGCTGGAGCGGGCGGCCACCGCACTCGTCGCGCCCCGGATCTCCTCCTTCCCGGTGGCGACCCAGGATGTCGCGCTCGTCGTTCCCGCCGGGGTGCCGGCCGTGGACGTCGAGGCGGCGCTGCACGAGGGCGCCGGTGAACTCCTCGAAACGCTGCGGCTGTTCGACGTCTTCACCGGTGAGCAGATCGGTGAGGGCCGCAAGTCCCTGGCGTACGCGCTGCGCTTCCGCGCGGCCGACCGCACGCTGACCGTCGACGAGGCCACCGCCGCGCGTGACGCCGCCGTGGCGCTCGCAGCGGAGCGGACCGGGGCGGTGCTGCGCGGCGCTTGACCGCCAACTGCCGTTCCGCGCACGGGAACCACGGGCGTACAGGAACACTGGCGCACGGGAACCCATGGCGTAAGGGAACCACTGAGGGGCGTGTCCGGATCTCCGGGCGCGCCCCTCACTCGTTCGGGTGAGAAGCGCTGCGGATCTACGCCAACGGGCCGCGCCGCCGACAGAATCGACCCGCCCGATCATAAGAACGACCGGCACCTGGGGAGTGGGAGAAGAGCCATGGTGGCCGACGACAACGCCCCGAACCCGTGCGCCACACCCCGCGACCCCGCCCCCTCGACCGCCGGACGGCCCGGGGTGAAGGGGCCGGCGGCATGATCCGTACCAGGGTCATGATCCGTACCAGGGGGTGGCGCGGAGCGGTCGTCTTCGGCCTTCCCGCGCTCGGGCTGGCCGCCGTGGTCGGCTGGGAGCTGGTCCGCTCGCCGGCCGGCGACGACAGCATCACGGTCCGGCTCGCCCTCAGCGCCGCACTGCTCTCGCTGGCCGGCTATGTCCTCGCGGGTGTCCGGCTGGGCCCCGTAAGGGAGTTGAAGCAGGCGCGCGCCGTCGCGTGCGCCACCCAGCGGGTGCTGCTCAGGCCGCTGCCCGCCCGGATCGACGGTCTCACCGTCGCCGCGAGCCAGCTCTCCGCCTCCCGGGGCGCGGTGGTGGGCGGGGACCTCTACGAGGCGCTGGCCACGGTGCACGGGGTGCGGCTGGTGATCGGTGACGTACGGGGTCACGGGCTCGCGGCGATCGGCGCGGTGGCCGCGGTCCTGGGCAGCTTCCGGGAGGCCGCGCACGACGAGCCCGGACTGCCGGGCGTGGCAAGGCGGTTGGAGCGGGCACTGGAACGGCATCTGCGGGAGCGCTCCCGGCAGGAGCACCCGGCGGCGGGCGGGGCCGAGCCCGGCCATCCGTCGGCCGAGGAGTTCGTGACCGTACTGCTCCTGGAGATCGACCCGGACGGCCGGATGACCGCCGTCAACTGCGGGCATCCGTGGCCCTACCGGCTGGGGAAGGCGGCCGGACGGGTCCGCGGGGGAGAGCCGCTGCCTCCGCTGGGGACGTTCCCGCTGCCCGCGGCCGTCGAGTCCTGGCGGTGCGGCCGGCTGCTCCCCGGTGACGCGCTCCTCCTGCACACCGACGGTGCCACCGACGCGCGGGACCCGGGCGGCCGGTTCTTCCGCCTCGATGACGTGCTCCGCGACGCGGCGGCCGACGGGGTCCCCGCGCCCGCCCGGGTGATCCAGCGGGTGCACCGGGCGCTGCTCCGGCACACCGGCGGCCGTGTCACCGACGATGTGGCGCTGCTCGTCCTGCGTAACGACCGCAGCAGGACGCTCGGCAGGCCGGACCCGGTCCGTACCGCGCGGTCGGCGCTCTGAGACCGTCACCGGTCATCCGGGGCGGCACCAGGCCGGTCGGCGCGGCGGCTCTGGTACCGCACCGCCGGGAAGGGGCCCGGCAGCGAGTGAGGGGTGGGGGGGGGGGGGGGGGGGGGGGGCGCCCGGCCCCCCCCCGCCCCTCACTTCTCGCTGGTCCGACGGTCCGGATCAGATGTACGGCCGGATCAGGTGTACGGGTAGAAGCCCGAGCCGGTCTTGCGGCCGAGCCGTCCCGCGTCGACCATGCGCTGCAGCAGCGGGGGAGCGGCGTACAGCGGCTCCTTGAACTCGGCGTACATCGAGTCGGCGACGGACGCGACGGTGTCGAGACCGATCAGGTCCGCGAGCTTCAGCGGGCCCATCGGGTGGGCGCAGCCCATCTCCATGCCGTTGTCGATGTCCTCACGGCTCGCGATGCCGGACTCGAACATCCGGATCGCGGAGAGCAGGTACGGGATGAGCAGGGCGTTCACCACGAAGCCCGAGCGGTCCTGGGCGCGGATCGCGTGCTTGCCGAGTATGCCCTGGACCAGCGCCTCGGAGCGCGTGACCGTCTCCTCGGACGTGGTCAGCGCCGGGATCAGTTCGACGAGCTGCTGGACGGGCGCGGGGTTGAAGAAGTGGATCCCCATCACCTGGTCGGGCCGGGAGGTCGCGACGGCCAGCTTCACCAGCGGGATCGAGGAGGTGTTGGAGGCCAGGATCGCGTCCTGCCGGGTCACCACCTGGTCGAGCACCTGGAAGATCTCCGTTTTCACCTGCTCGTTCTCCACGACGGCCTCGATGACGAGGTCGCGGTCGGCGAACTCCCCGAGGTCGGTCGTGAAGCTCAGCCGGCCGAGCGTCGCGTCGCGCTCCTCCTCGGTGATCTTGCCGCGCTCCGCGGCCTTCGAGAGGGAGTTGTGGAGCCTGGTGCGGCCGATCTCCAGAGCCTCGCCGGTGGTCTCGGCGACCATCACCTCAAGGCCGCTGCGAGCACAGACCTCGGCGATTCCCGCGCCCATCTGGCCACAGCCCACCACTCCGACGCGTTCGATGTCGGTCACATCCAGCCTTTCGCAGATCGTCGCGGGCGAGTACCCCGTATGGTTCCGGCGCCCGCCCGGCCCCCAGACGTTACTCCTGACCTGCGGGCGGCCGGGCCTCCGGGTTAACCAACGCTCACTGCGCAAACAGGGGCATTCATGACTATCTCGTCCTGGAACGCTGAGTGACCGCGATACAGACGAGCACCGCGACCGCCGCGACGGGAGCGGCCACCGGCAGATGCTCGCCCAGCAGCAGGACCGACCAGACCAGAGTCAGCAGCGGCTGGGCGAGCTGGAGCTGGCTGGCCCTGGCCACACCGATCTCCGCCATACCGCGGTACCAGACCACAAGCCCCAGGAACTGGGAGCCCGCCGCCACCCAGAGCACCCCGGCGACGCTGTGGGCGGTGAGGTGGACGGGCTCCAGCGTCAGCGCCACCGCGCTCCCCGCCACGGCCAGGGGCAGGCAGAGCACCAGCGCCCAGCCGATCACCCGCCAGCCCGGCATCTCGCGCGCCAGCCGGCCGCCCTCGGTGTAGCCGGCGGCACAGATCAGCAGCGCGCCGAAGAGATACATGTCACCCGGGGACACCGCCCCGCCGGACTGCTGCACGGTGAAGGCGATCACGACGCCCGCTCCGGCCAGCGCGGCGGCCCAGAAGGCGCGGGACGGGCGCGCGCCGGTCCGCAGGGCGGAGAAGGCGGCCGTGGTGAGCGGCAGCAGCCCCACGACCACAGCGGCGTGCGAGGTCGTGGAGGTCTGCAGCGCCAGTGTGGTCAGCAGCGGGAAGCCCAGGACCACCCCGGCGGCCACCACCGCGAGACCGGCCCAGTGGCGCCGCTCGGGCACCGGGGCGCGCGAGGCGAGCAGGGCGCCGCCCGCCAGCAGGGCGGCGAGCACACAGCGTACGGAGACGAGCGACCAGGGCCCGAACCCTTCGAGTCCCCAGGCGGTCGCCGGAAAGGTCAGCGAGAACGCGATGACGCCGAGCCCGGCGAGCGAGGTGCCGCTGCGGGCTGTGTGGCCGGTCCGGCCCGCAGCGCCGTCCGCGTGGCCGCTCACTGCTATCGAGGGATCTTCGGTAGCGCTATTCTGTAGTGTCATGTATGAGCGTAGCAGCGTGGCAGAACTCGTGAAATCCCTGAAAGCGGAGCTGAACCGCTATCCGGTTGATGGAAAGCTTCCGTCGAGCCGGGCGATGGTCGAGTCCTATCGGGTCAGCCCGGTGACGGTGTCCAGAGCGCTCGCCCAGCTCGCCGCCGAGGGGCTCGTGGTGACCCGGCCGGGCGCCGGGGCGTTCCGGGCGCGGCCACGCAGGGACGTCCCGGCGCCCGGTGACACCTCCTGGCAGGAGATCGCACTCAGCGCCGACGGTGCGACCGACGCCGCGCCCCGTGCCGTGGACGCGTCCGGGGTGCTGGTCACGCTCGCCGCGCCGCCGCCCGGCGTCATCGAGTTCAACGGCGGCTATCTGCACGCCTCGCTCCAGCCGGAGCAGGCCATGGCCGCCGCCCTCGCCAGAGCGGGCCGCAGGCCCGGGGCCTGGGGGAGGCCCCCGGTCGACGGCATCCCCGAGCTGCGCGAGTGGTTCGCACGGGGGATCGGCGGCCCCGTCGGCGCGGCCGACGTCCTGGTCACGGCGGGCGGCCAGAGCGCGCTCAGTACGGCGCTTCGCGCCCTCGCGCCGCCCGGCGCCTCCGTGCTCGTCGAGTCCCCGACCTATCCGGGCATGCTGGCCGTCGCACGCGCGGCGGGGCTGCGGCCGGTGCCGGTGCCGGTGGATCCCGACGGCGTACGCCCGGAGCTGCTCGCCGACGCGTTCCGCGCCACCGGCTCCCGGGTCTTCGTCTGCCAGCCGCTCTTCCAGAACCCGACCGGGGCGGTGCTCAGCACCGCCCGCCGCCCGGAAGTCCTGCGGATCGCCCGTGAAGCGGGGGCGTTCATCATCGAGGACGACTTCGTCCGCAGGCTCGTCCACGAGGACGCGGGGCCCCTGCCGAGACCGCTGGCCACCGACGACCACGACGGAGTGGTCGTCCATGTCTGCTCGCTCACCAAGGCGACATCGCCCAGCCTGCGGGTCGGGGTGCTGGCGGCCCGCGGCCCGGTGTACGAGCGGCTGCGCTCGATCCAGGTCGTCGACAGCTTCTTCGTCCCGCGCCCGCTCCAGGAGGCCACCGTCGAACTGGTCGGCTCGCCCGCCTGGAACCGTCATCTCCGTTCCGTCTCCGGGCAGTTGAAGGACCGCAGGGACACCCTCACGGCGGCGCTCCGCGGCAGCGTCCCCGAACTGGACCTCCCGTACGTCCCCAGCGGCGGCTACCACCTCTGGCTGCGGCTGCCCGACGGCACGGACGAGGCAGCGGTGGTCTCGGCGTCCCTGCGCGCCGGCGTCGCGGTGGCGCCGGGCCGCCCCTACTTCTCCGCGGAACCGCCCGCTCCGCACCTGCGCCTCAGCTTCGCCGGGGTGGCCGGGGCGGGCGAGATCGCCGAAGGGGTACGGCGGCTGCGCACGGCGTGCGACGAGGTGCTCGGCTGAGGGCGCGCGGGCCACGCGTACCGAGCACCCCGCGTGCCGTGCATCCCGCGTGCCGTGCACCCCGCGTGCGCCGGTTGTGCCGCCGACTCTTGACCCACCGGGGTTTCAGTCGCACGATCGCGGCCATGAGCGTTCGCGTCACGCTGGTCGCCGCCGCACGCAGTTCCTCCCGGCTTGCCGAGCGCTTCGACGACGACCGGCCTCTCGACCACGCGGGCTGGCACCAGGTGCAGCTCTCGGCGAGCTCCCTCGTCCCGCTGGCCGCGGCCGAGCTGCGCTACTGCTCACCCACCGCACGCAGCCGGGCCACCGGCGACGCGCTCGGCTTCGCGCCGCTGCTCCAACCCGCCCTGAGCGACTGCGACATGGGCCGCTGGCGCGGGCTCACCCTGGCCGAGGTGACGGCGCGCGAACCCGCCGCGGTCGACGTCTGGCTCTCCGACCCGCGCTCGGCCCCGCACGGCGGCGAATCGCTGCTGGGGTTCATCTCACGGATAGGGAACTGGCTGGAGACCCGGCCCCCGTGCGACGGCTCCATCGTCGCGGTCGCCGAGCCGACCGTCGTCCGTGCCGCCCTGGTCTACGCGCTCAAGGCGCCCCCGTCGACGTACTGGAACGTCGATGTGCCGCCGCTCTCCACGGTGACCCTGACCGGACTGCCGGGGCGCTGGAGCCTGCGCCTCGACACGGCCGTCCGCTGAGCCGGCCGTCCGCTGGTCCGGGCATCCCGCCCCTTCGCGGATACGGCCCGAGCCGGACGGGCCGGCGCGGACGGCCCCCGTCCGGTCCGTCGGGCAGCTGCGGCGATGTCCTGGCCCGGCTCCGGCGTCGCCCGTCCCTCAGCCCGATGGGGCCTCCAGGGCGGCCTTGAGGTTGTGCAGCGTGGTCCGGATGTTCTTCTGCTGGAACACCGCGAAGACCTGGCCGCGGGTCGCGATCCGGTCGAAGGCGTTGGCCACCGGGTCCGGCCAGCGGCGCCGGTCGTCCGTCCAGGTCTCGGTGACCTTCGTGCCCGTGGCGGCGCTCTCGAAGCGGTACTCCCAGGTGGCGATGGGGCCGCGCAGCCGGGGCCGCCTGATCCCGATGGCGTGTACCCGGAAGGCGAACCGTTCGCCGGGGTCGGCTGCGGTCACCGTGCAGCGGGTCGTCCAGCGGAAGGCTCCGCGTTTGTTGTGCCCGTCGAAGACCATGCCGGTGAACGCGGTGCCCTCCGGCTCGCGCAGCGTCGCCCCGAGGTTCTCCGGACTCCACCGTCCCATTCGTGCGGGGTTGCTGACCTGCTCGTACACCACTGATGGCGGGGCATCGACGACGATGCTGCCGGACACGGAGAATGTGCGGGGCATGGCGGCTCCGTTCTTCGGGCCCCCGACCCTACCGGTCGGTAGTAACGGTGTCAGCACCCGGAACCGATCAGGAATCAAGAAGCACGGTTCGGTCGCCCGCACTAGCGTGACCAGCATGGACATCGCGTCCCCGCACCGGGGTGGACGCGGTCCACGACCAGTCTGACCACAGCGGTCCACGACCAGTCCGACCACAGGAGTGACCATGACCAGCTCTGCGGACTCCGCCGGCTCCGCCGGTTCCGCGACCCAGGGGATCAAGACCGTTCTGCACCCCGTTTCCGACCTCGCCGCCGCCAAGCCGGTCTACACCGCCCTCCTCGGCGTACCGCCGCAGGCCGACGAGTCGTACTACGTCGGCTTCGAGGTCGCGGGCCAGCACATCGGGCTGGTGCCGGGCGGCGCGCAGCAGGGGATGACGGCGCCGGTGGCCTACTGGCACGTCCCGGACATCGAGGCGAAGCTCGCCGAGGTGACCGCAGCGGGCGCCGTCGTGAAGGAGCCCGCGCACGACGTCGGCGGGGGCCGTCTGGTGGCCACCGTCACCGACCCCGACGGTAATGTGCTGGGGCTGCTCCAGGACCCGTGAGCCGCGCCCCCTGGCACTTACGGAGACCTGGCACTTACGGAGACGAAAGACGGAGAGAAAGATGGAGAGACGGTAAGCATGGCCCAGAGGACGGGGAAGGGCGCACAGCCGCCCGCGCCGCACGTTGCCGACAGCCACGGTCTGATCCGCGTACACGGTGCGCGGGTGAACAACCTCAAGGACGTCAGCGTCGAGATCCCGAAGCGCCGGCTGACGGTGTTCACCGGAGTGTCCGGCTCGGGCAAGAGCTCGCTGGTGTTCGGCACGGTCGCCGCCGAGTCCCAGCGGCTGATCAACGAGACGTACAGCGCCTTCGTGCAGGGCTTCATGCCGACGCTGGGGCGGCCCGACGCCGACGTACTCGAAGGGCTGACGACCGCGATCATCGTGGACCAGCAGAGGCTCGGTGCGGACCCGCGCTCCACCGTCGGCACCGCGACCGACGCCAACGCGATGCTGCGCATCCTCTTCAGCCGGCTCGGCAAGCCGCACATCGGCTCACCCCAGGCCTTCTCCTTCAACGTCGCGTCGGTCAGCGGGGCGGGCGCGGTCACCATGGAGCGCGGCGGAAGGACCGTCAAGGAACGGCGCAGCTTCAGTGTCACCGGCGGTATGTGCCCGCGCTGCGAAGGCCGCGGCACGGTCACCGACATCGACCTGGCCCAGCTCTTCGACGACTCCAAGTCGCTCGCCGACGGCGCCATCACCGTCCCCGGCTACAAGGCGGGCGGCTGGAACTACCGGCTCTACAGCAGCTCGGGCTTCTACGACCCGCAGAAGCCGATCCGCAAGTACACCAAGAAGGAGCTGCACGACTTCCTCCACCGCGAGCCGACCAGGATGAAGATCGAGGGCATCAACATGACCTACGAGGGGCTCGTCCCCCGGGTCCAGAAGTCGATGCTCTCCAAGGACCGGGAGGCGATGCAGCCGCACATCAGGGCGTTCGTGGACCGGGCGGTCACCTTCACGGTCTGCCCCGAGTGCGACGGCACCAGGCTCGCCGAGGCGGCCCGGTCGTCGAAAATCGCCGGGACCAGCATCGCCGACGTGTGCGCGATGCAGATCAGCGACCTGGCCGCGTGGGCGCGCGGAGTCGACGACCCCTCGGTCGCGCCGCTCCTCACGAAACTGCGGCAGACCCTCGACTCGTTCGTGGAGATCGGTCTCGGTTATCTCTCGCTCGACCGGCCGTCGGGCTCGCTGTCGGGCGGTGAGGCGCAGCGTGTGAAGCTGGTCCGCCATCTCGGCTCCTCGCTCACCGATGTGACCTACGTCTTCGACGAGCCGACCATCGGCCTGCACCCCCACGACATCCGGCGGATGAACGACCTGCTGCTGCGGCTTCGGGACAACGGCAACACGGTGCTCGTCGTGGAGCACAAGCCGGAGACGATCGCGATCGCCGACCATGTGGTCGACCTCGGCCCCGGCGCGGGTACGGAGGGCGGCACCGTCTGCTTCGAGGGCACTGTCGCGGAACTGCGGGCCGGCTCCACCCTCACCGGCCGCCATTTCGACGACCGGTCCGCCCTCAAGGAGAAGGTGCGGACCCCCACCGGGAAACTGGAGATCCGCGGAGCGAGGGCACACAACCTGCGCGACGTCGATGTCGACATCCCGCTCGGGGTCCTCACCGTCGTCACCGGGGTCGCAGGCTCCGGCAAGAGCTCCCTCGTGCACGGGTCGGTCCGCGCCGACGAGGGGGTGGTGTCGGTCGGACAGGAGCCGATCCGCGGTTCACGGCGGAGCAACCCGGCCACGTACACCGGACTCCTCGACCCGATCCGCAAGGCGTTCGCCAAGGCCAACGGCGTGAAACCGGCGCTCTTCAGCGCCAACTCCGAGGGCGCGTGCCCCCACTGCAACGGCGCCGGAGTGGTCTACACCGACCTGGCGATGATGGCGGGCGTCGCCACCGTCTGCGAGGTGTGCGAGGGGAAGCGGTTCGAGGCGTCGGTGCTCGACCACCATCTCGGCGGCCGTGACATCAGCGAAGTGCTCGCGATGTCGGTGGCCGAGGCCGAGAGGTTCTTCGGCGAGGGCGAGGCGCGGACCCCGGCCGCACACGCCGTCCTCACCCGGCTCGACGATGTCGGGCTCGGCTATCTCACTCTCGGCCAGCCGCTCACCACTCTCTCCGGCGGCGAGCGGCAGCGGCTCAAGCTGGCCACGCACATGGCCGACAGGGGCGGTGTCTACGTACTGGACGAGCCGACCGCCGGGCTGCATCTCGCCGATGTCGAGCAGCTGCTCGGCCTGCTGGACCGGCTGGTGGACTCCGGTAAGTCGGTCATCGTCGTCGAGCACCACCAGGCGGTGATGGCGCACGCCGACTGGATCATCGACCTCGGCCCGGGCGCCGGGCACGACGGCGGACGCGTCGTCTTCGAAGGCACCCCGTCCGAGCTGGTCGCCGACCGCTCCACGCTCACCGGGGAGCACCTCGCGGCGTACGTACGGGTCTGACGTGCGCGTCTGACGTATCTGACGTAGGGGCCTGACGTACGCGTCCGGTGGGCGGGTACGGGGGTATGGGTGCGGCGGCCCGCCCCGGCCGCGTGTCCGTGTACGGGTGCGGACGCCCGCCCCGGCTCGCCCTCCGGCGGCGTCGGGACGGCGGCCCGCGGGCGGGCGTGCAGGCGCCATCCGTCGGGCCCGCCGGTGGTGTCACGCCGTCAGCGCCGCCTCCACTTTCGCCAACTCCTCGTCCGGGTCGACCGTCCGGGACAGTACGGCCAGGTCGTCCGGGCTGTAGCGGGGGCGCACATCTTCGTCCCAGCGTGCGGCGGCGGCCCGCAGCGGCTCGACGGCCTCCGCGAGGCGGCCCAGCCGGTGGAGCACCAGTCCGTAGTACCCGGCGGCCTCGGTCCTGTACACGGAGTCGCCGCCCTGCTCCCAGGCCGTACGGAGAAAGGGCTCCGCCTCGGTGTACGCGCCGCGCTGGGCCTTCAGCCTGCCCGCGTGCGTGCGGTGGAGCGTGGACCCGTCACCGGCCGCGCGCACATACCAGCGCTCGGCCTCCTGGTGGTCCCGGTGGTACTCCGAGAGCCACCCCATCCGACCGCACGCGTCGTGGTGGCCGGCGTCGGCGGCCTTCCGGTACCACTGGTCGCGCTCCACGGCCCGGTACAGCGTGTTGTACAGCTCCGCGAGGTCGTACGCGGCCTGGGGATCACCGGCCAGCGCGGCGGGCTCGATCCAGCGGACCAGATGGCGTTCGTCCGCGCCGCCCCAGTCGCCGAGGATCTTCCCGTACGCGTACGAGGCGTGCACGTCGCCCGCCTCGGCCCGCTCCCGCAGCCCGGGCAGCCGGCGCAGGTCCTTGCCGGGGGCGACGTCACCTCCCGCCCGGACGGCGGCGATCCCGGCGAGCTGCTCGACGACGTCCTCGTCGTCGTCGCCGACCTCCCGGAACCAGTGTTCGGCCTCCTCGTACCGCCGCTGCCGTCGGCACAGGAGCCCCAGGTTCCACTGGGCCGGCTGCTGCCCGCGGGCCGCCGCGACGACGTACCAGCGCTCGGCGTCCGCGAAGTCGCCGCGCCGCTCGTGCAGGACACCGAGCGTGTACGCGGCGCCCTCGTCGCCGTCCTCGTGGGCCTGGAGCAACAGAGCCCGGGCCTCGGGCCAGGAGGCCTCTCCACCGGTCTCCGTCAGGAACACGGCATGGTCCACGCGGGCGGCGGCGCTGAGCGCGGAAGCCCTGCGGTAGTAGCCGACGGCCTCGGCCGTCAGCCCCGGGTAGTCGCGGAAATGCTGTTCCATGTCGAGGAGCGGGCCCAGCGCCTCGGCGGCGGCGTCCCCTTCCTCTGCGTCCCCGGTGGCCCCGGTGGCCCCGGTGGCCCCGGCGTCCCCGGTGGCCCCGGTGGCCCCGGCGTCCCCGGTGGCCCCGGTGGCCCCGGCGTCCCCGGTGGCCCCGGCGTCCCCGGCGTCCCCGGTGGCCTCGGCGGCATCGAGCCCCGCCGCGACACGGTCGAGGTCCTCGCGAACCGACTCGAAGAGCCGGACCCAGCGCAGGACCGCGACATCGCCCAGTTCGATGCCGCTCCTCAGGAACTCCGCCGCCTCGTCGAGCCGCCCCCCGGCCGCGATGAGCCTGCCGAGTTCGATCTTGCAGTCGAGGTCGCGCCCTTCCTCCCAGCCGTGGCGGAACCAGACGGCGGCCTCCGGATCACCCTCCTCGCGGAGCAGTGTGCCCAGGCCGTGGGCGCACCCGGGGTGCCGTGCGGCGACGGCGCGGTAGAGCGCTTCCGCCGCCCGCCGGTCGCCCCGGATCTTCCGGTACCGGGCCAGGGTGTAGTGCGAGAAGGCGTCGCCCGCCGCCACGGCCCGCTCCCAGTACGGGATGCCTTCGTCCACGTACCCGCGCAGCACGAAGAAGTCGGTGTGCCGGCGGGCGGTCTCGGCGTCCCCGGCCAGGGCGGCCGTGACGAGCGCCTCTCCACGGGTCTGTATGTCCTGCGTCATGACCGCATCGTGCCAGGCGGCGCCAAGGGCCGGTCGGCCGATGGGCGTTGCCGCCCGGCGAGGACCGGCACGCCGGCGCTGTCCCGCCCCGCCGGGTGCGTGTGGCCGAGTCGCTCAGACGGCCCCCGAACGGCCGGGCGGGCCCGGCTGACGTCCCTGCTCCTTGGCCGCGGGTCTGGAGTGGCCTTCTTCAGGAATCGTTTCGGCAGGTCAGCCCGAGGCGGTGTGCCAGGCGTCCTCGGCGTCCTGCGCGGTGGGGTGAGTGGGGAAGACCTGGGCCAGGCCGACGACGCGGAAGACCCGGGCGACGCGGGCGGGGACGGCGGCCAGCGCGATGGTCGCGCCGGCCGCCAGGGCGTGGTTGCGGGCGGCGATGAGCATGGAGATACCGCTGGAGTCGCAGAACGTGAGCGCTTCGAGGTCGAGGACGAGTTGCTGGCCCGTACGCAGGGTGATCCCGGAAAGCGCCGCACGGACCTCGGCCATGGTGTGGTGGTCCAGCTCTCCGGTGAGTTCGATGACTGCTCCGGTGGTGGTGGCGCGGGTTCGGAAGGTCAGTGTCTTGGTCACTGCTGCTCTTCACTGATAGGTCGGGGAACGTGGACGGCCAGGACAGCGGTGTCGTCGTCCACGCCGGTGCCGAAGGTGTCGAGCAGGTCGCGGATCGCGCCGATCGTGTCCGAGGCGGTGGTGGGCGCCAGGGCGTGGCCGAAGTCGAGGAGGGCGTCGTCGCCGTAGCGGCCCCCGCCACCGGCGGCGGTGTGTGCCTCGGTCAGGCCGTCGGTGTGCAGCAGCAGGGTGTCGCCGGGTGAGAGGTGGACGGTGGTGGTGACGATGTCGGCGTCGGGCAGGACGCCTATGAGCTGCCCGCCAGGGGTGGGCAGGAAGTCGGCGGTCCCGTCCATACGCATCAGCAGGGCCGGCGGGTGGCCGCCGCTGGCCAGGGTGATACGGAAGCCTCCCCGGTCGGGGTCGGGGGTGAGCAGGCCGAAGATGACGGTGCAGAAGCGAGGATCCGTGCCGTTGTACTCGTGGTTCAGGACCGTGTTGAGATTGCCGAGCACCGCCGCTGGATCCGGGTCGTAGACGGCGGCGGCGCGCAGGGTGTAGCGCGCCAGTGAGGTCACGGCCGCCGCGGCGGCGCCCTTTCCGCACACATCGCCCAGGAACAGGCCCCAGGTGCCCGCGGCCAAGGGGAAAAGGTCGTAGAAGTCGCCGCCGACCTCGTCGATCGAGGCGATGTGGTAGTGCGCGGCGACGTCCAGGCCGGGCACGTTCGCCAGGGCCGGCGGCAGCAGGGTGTTCTGCAGGGTGGTGTTCAGGAGCTTCAGGCGGTCGCGTTCCTCGTCGGCTTCCCGGCGGGCGCGGAGCAGTTCGGTTTCGTAGGCGCGGCGGTCGCGGGCGTCGAAGACGGTGGTACGGATCAGGAGCGGCTGTCCGTCGCTCCCCGTTTTCACCGTCGAGGTGATCATGACCGGCAGACGGGAGCCGTCGGCGGCCTTGAGCTCCAGTGCGATGCCGCTGATCTCGCCCTGCATCCGCAGCTGCGGTGCGAAGTGGGTCTCGTGGTAGATCCGTCCGCCCACGGTCAGCAGATCGGAGAAGTGCCTGTGGCCCACCAGATCATCGCGCTCGTAGCCGAGCCAGCCAAGCAGGGTGGCGTTGACCTTCGCGATCCGGCCGTCCAGAAGGGTGGAGAGATAGCCGCAGGGCGCGTGTTCGTAGAGGTCCTCGACGCTGTCCTCCAGCAGCGCGGAGAACCGGGCCTCCTCATCGTCCACCGGCGCCTGGTCCTTGGCGGGGTCCTGGTCTTCTTTCCTGTCGTCGGCCGTGGACATCACCGGGCGGCTCCGGCGAACGCGGCGGTCTCCTCCGGGGTCGCCGGCCGGGGGCAGTGCCCTGCCGTGCCCGGCTCCGAGCCCGTCTCCGGCCGCTTCGGGGTCACTCATGGTCACCGGAGCCACAGCGCCCGACCAGCCGGGACGGGCCGCCCGGTCCACCGGTCGGCCCGGTCACCGTCAGGTGGTCCCTGCTCCGCACATCCATGCCGGCCATTCTCGCAGACCGCTCCGGAGCGGTCGCGTCTCGATCAGGATCGGCTGCGCGTCCGGAGGACGAATCGCCGGGGGCTGAACCGCCACGAGCCCGGCAGGACGCAGGACGGAGAACGTTCGCTTCGCACAGCGACTCGGGGGCCTCCCGAACCGGGCTCCGGTGCCGCTACTGCGGTGCCCGTTCCGACGCGATGCCAGGCCTCGCGGGTCGGCCCCTTCCCGCGAGAGCACCGCATCCCGTGGGGACGCAGCGGAGAGAACTCCCACCGCTGCACAGCGCGCCGATGCGCCCCGGACGCCATTGCATAAAAGTGCAGCATTGCGTATAGTCATGCCATCAACGAGGAGGTTTCGGTGGCGGTACGTGCAGCGGTGGCAGGGGCAAGCGGATACGCCGGCGGGGAGCTTCTCCGTCTGCTGCTCGGCCACCCGGATATGGAGATCGGCGCGCTCACCGGCAACTCCAACGCCGGCCAGGCGCTCGGCGCCCTGCAGCCGCATCTGCGGCCGCTGGCCGGGCGGGTGCTCCAGCCGACCACCGCGGATGTTCTCGCCGGTCACGACGTCGTCTTTCTCGCCCTGCCGCACGGGCAGTCCGCCGCCGTCGCCGAGCAGCTCGGGGACGACGTCCTCGTCGTTGACATGGGCGCCGACTTCCGGCTGAAGGACCCCGCGGACTGGGAGCGGTTCTACGGCTCCCCGCACGCCGGGACCTGGCCGTACGGTCTGCCCGAGCTGCCGGGCGGGCGTACCGGGCTCGCCGGGACGAAGCGGATCGCCGTCCCCGGCTGCTATCCGACAGCGGTCTCCCTCGCGCTCTTCCCGGCCTACGCGGCCGGTCTCGCCGAGCCCGAAGCGGTGGTCGTCGCCGCCTCCGGTACGTCCGGGGCGGGCAAGGCGGCCAAGCCGCATCTGCTCGGCTCCGAGGTGATGGGCTCGATGTCCCCGTACGGCGTCGGCGGCGGCCACCGGCACACCCCCGAGATGATCCAGAACCTCAGCGCCGCCGCGGGCGAGCCGGTCACCGTCTCGTTCACCCCGACCCTCGCGCCCATGCCGCGCGGCATCCTCGCCACCTGCACCGCGAAGGCCAGGCCGGGGGTGAGCGCCGGGGCGGTCCGCGCGGCTTACGCGAAGGCCCTCGCCGACGAGCCGTTCATCGAGCTGCTGCCCGAGGGGCTGTGGCCGTCGACCGGCGCCGTGTACGGCTCCAACGCGGTACAGATCCAGGTCGCGTACGACGCCGCCGCCGGCCGGATCGTCGCCATCAGCGCCATCGACAACCTCACCAAGGGCACCGCGGGCGGCGCCCTGCAGAGCATGAACATCGCACTCGGACTCCCCGAGGACCGGGGGCTTTCCACCATCGGACTGGCGCCGTGAGCGGCGCGCGCCCGGCGGCGGGCCGGGCAGCCGCCGGACGGCACCATCAGACAGAGGCCGCGGCGCAGCGCAGCGCGGCCGGCAGTGACACGAGCCGCCACAGCGGCGGGGCCAACGAGGAGATGCAGTGAGCGTCACGGCAGCGAAGGGATTCACGGCGGCGGGTATCGCCGCTGGGATCAAGGAGAGCGGCGGACCGGACCTGGCCCTCGTGGCCAACGCCGGGCCCCGGCTGGCCGCCGCGGGAGTCTTCACCTCCAACCGCGTCAAGGCCGCACCGGTCCTCTGGTCCGAGCAGGTGCTCAAGGGCGGCACCGTCGGGGCCGTGGTCCTCAACTCCGGTGGTGCCAACGCCTGTACCGGGCCCAGGGGATTCCAGGACACCCACGCCACCGCCGAGAAGGTGGCCGCGACCCTCGGTGGCAACGCGGGCGAGGTCGCGGTCGCCTCGACCGGGCTCATCGGCCTGCCGCTGCCCATGGACAAGCTGCTGCCCGGCATCGAGCGGGCCGCGGCCGAGCTCTCCGCGCACGGCGGTGAGAAGGCCGCCATCGCCATCAAGACCACCGACACCGTCCACAAGACCGCGGTCGCGGGCGGCGACGGCTGGACCGTCGGCGGGATGGCCAAGGGCGCCGGCATGCTCGCCCCCGGCCTCGCCACCATGCTCGTCGTGCTCACCACCGACGCCGACCTGGAGAGCCCGGTCCTGGACCGGGCGCTGCGCGCCGCCACCCGTACGACCTTCGACCGGGTCGACTCGGACGGCTGCATGTCCACCAACGACACGGTGCTGCTGCTCGCCTCCGGCGCCTCCGAAGTGGTGCCCGGTGAGGCGGAGTTCGCCGAGGCCGTCCGTACGGTCTGCGCCGACCTGGCCCGCCAGCTGATCGGCGACGCCGAAGGGGCCAGCAAGGACATCCGGATCGAGGTGGTCAACGCCGCGAGCGAGGACGACGCCGTCGAGGTGGGCCGCTCCATCGCCCGTAACAACCTGCTGAAGTGCGCCATCCACGGCGAGGACCCCAACTGGGGCCGGGTGCTCTCCGCGATCGGCACCACGTCCGCCGCCTTCGAGCCCGACGAGCTCAATGTCGCCATCAACGGCGTCTGGGTCTGCAAGAAGGGCTCCGTCGGCGAGGACCGCGACCTGGTCGACATGCGGTACCGCGAGGTCACCATCACCGCGGACCTCGCGGCGGGCGGAGAGTCGGCCGTGATCTGGGCCAACGACCTCACCGCCGACTACGTCCACGAGAACAGCGCGTACAGCTCATGAGCGCCCGCAAGCACACCGCGCTCCCCAAGGCGCAGACCCTCATCGAGGCCCTGCCCTGGCTGACGCGCCATCACGGCAAGACCGTCGTGATCAAGTTCGGCGGCAACGCCATGGTCGACGAGGAGCTGAAGGCCGCCTTCGCCCAGGACGTCGTCTTCCTGCGGCACGCGGGCCTTCGGCCCGTCGTCGTGCACGGCGGCGGCCCGCAGATCAGCGCACAGCTCGACCGGCACGGCCTGGTCAGCGAGTTCAAGGCCGGACTGCGGGTGACGACGCCCGAGGCGATGGACGTCGTACGGATGGTCCTCGCCGGCCAGGTCCAGCGTGAACTGGTCGGACTGCTCAACCAGCACGGCCCGTTCGCGGTCGGTATGACGGGCGAGGACGCCAACACGATCACCGCCGTCCAGCACTTCCCGGAGATCGACGGCGAGTCCGTCGACATCGGCCGGGTCGGCGAGATCACCGGCATCGACATCGGCGCGCTCCAGGCGCTGCTCGACGACGGCCGTATCCCCGTCGTCTCCTCCATCGCCCGCAGCGCCGACGACCACCACGTCTTCAACGTCAACGCCGACACCGCGGCCGCCGCCCTGGCCGCAGCGCTGAACGCCGAGACCCTGATGGTCCTCACCGATGTCGAGGGCCTCTACGAGGACTGGCCGAACAGCGACGACGTCATCAGCAGGCTCACCGCGAAGCAGCTGGAGAAGCTCCTCCCGGAGCTGGCCAGCGGCATGGTGCCCAAGATGCAGGGCTGTCTCTTCGCCGTACGCAACGGGGTCAACACCGCCCGCGTCATCGACGGGCGGGCCCAGCACTCGATCCTGCTGGAGATCTTCACCGACGAGGGCATCGGCACGATGGTCGTACCGGACGCGGACGTCGCGCCGGGCGCGGACGCCGTACCGGGCACCCACACCGCAACCACTGGCGCCACCGAGGGGGAGTCATGAGCAACCAGGAACTCGCACAGCGCTGGCAGGGCGCTCTGATGGACAACTACGGCACGCCGAAGCTCTCCCTGGTGCGCGGCGAGGGCGCCACCGTGTGGGACGCGGACGGAACCGCATACACCGACTTCGTCGGCGGTATCGCGGTCAACGCGCTGGGCCATGCCCACCCCGCGGTCGTCGAGGCCGTCTCGGGGCAGATCGCCGCGCTCGGCCATGTCTCCAACCTCTTCATCGCCGAACCGCCGGTCGCCCTTGCCGAACGGCTGCTCCAGGCGTTCGGCCGGGACGGCCGGGTGTACTTCGCCAACTCCGGTGCCGAGGCCAACGAGGCCGCCTTCAAGATCGGCCGGCTCACCGGCCGCACCCATATGGTCGCCACCCAGGGCGCCTTCCACGGCCGGACCATGGGCGCGCTCTCGCTCACCGGACAGCCCGGCAAGCAGAACGGCTTCGAGCCGCTCCCCGGTGTGGTCACCCATGTCCCGTACGGCGACGCGGAGGCGCTGCGCGCGGTCGTCACCGAGAACACCGCCTTCGTGATCATCGAACCCGTCCAGGGTGAGAACGGCGTCGTCGTACCGCCCGCCGACTACCTCCGGAAGGCCCGGGAGATCACCCGCGCCACCGGCACCCTGCTGGTACTCGACGAGGTGCAGACGGGCATCGGGCGCACCGGCCACTGGTTCGAGCACCAGGCGCACGAGGGCGTCGACCCCGATGTCGTCACCCTCGCCAAGGGCCTCGGCGGCGGACTCCCGCTGGGCGCGGTGGTGGCCTTCGGGGCGGCTGCCGAACTGCTGCAGGCCGGCCACCACGGCTCGACCTTCGGCGGCAACCCGGTGGCGTGCGCCGCGGGACTCGCCGTGCTCGACACGATCCACGCGGACGGGATCCTCGACCGGGTGAAGCGGACGGGCGAGAAGCTGCGCACCGGAATCGAGGCGCTGGGACACCCCCTGGTCGGCCATGTCCGCGGTGCCGGACTGCTGCTGGGTATCGTGCTCACCGGGTCCCGCGCGCCCCAGGTGCAGCGGGCGGCTCAGGACGCAGGCTTCCTGGTGAACGTGACCGGCCCCGATGTCGTACGGCTGATGCCGCCGCTGATCATCGGTGACCGCGAGGTGGACGCGTTCCTCCAGGCCCTGCCCGGCGTTCTCGACCAGGCCAACGGGGAAGAGTGATCCGCAGAGTGAGGCGACGATGACCGAGGCGCAGCAGACCGAGCACGAGGCGCAGGACACCGAGTACGGCGGGCCGTCCGTCCCGCAGACCCGGACCGCCCGCCACCGCCGGATCGTGGACATCCTCAACCGGCAGCCGGTGCGCTCGCAGAGTCAGCTCGCCAGGCTCCTCGCCGACGACGGGCTGAGCGTCACCCAGGCGACGCTCTCCCGCGACCTCGACGAACTGGGCGCCGTGAAGATCCGCAACACCGGTGGTGAGCTGATCTACGCGGTGCCCAGCGAGGGCGGCTACCGCACGCCCCACGCGCCGCTCGGCGAGTCCGCCAAGGAGGAGCGGATGCGCAGGCTCTCGTCCGAGCTGCTGATCTCGGCGGAGGCATCGGCCAACCTGGTGGTGCTGCGCACCCCTCCGGGCGCCGCCCAGTTCCTCGCGTCCGCCATCGACCAGGCCGAACTGCACGACATCCTCGGCACGATCGCCGGGGACGACACGCTGATGCTGATCAGCCGGGACCCGGCGGGCGGTCAGGCGCTCGCCGACCACCTGCTGCGGCTGGCGCAGAACCCGCGCTGAGCCGCGAAGGCGGCCCCGGCCGTACGCCGCCCGGCTCCGTCAGTACCGGGTCAGGGCGGTCGGTCCCGACCGGGTGCCGATCGCGATGTGCGGACGGCGCGCCGGGTCGGCCCAGGTGAGGATCCGGTCGACCGCGGCCGCCGGTACGGAGACACAACCGGCCGTCGCCCCGGCGCCGTTGACATGCAGGAAGATCCCGGCGCCCCTGCCGTGCACCGGCCGCGCGTAGTTGAACCCGATGACCAGCGCCCTGGCGTACTGGGTCCGATAGCTGCTCAGCCGCTCCGCCTCGGCGGCCCGGCAGTCCGCGGGCAGCGGGTCCACCCAGCGGTTGTACGCGGAGGACGCGTTGTCCTCGCACCACCAGGAGCTGTCGCGCACCGCACGGTAGGGGTAACGGGTCCCGGCGGGGGCCGCCCTGATCCCGAACGCGTACGGCAGGCCGTAGATGCCGGTGGGGGTGGTGTCCGTGCCCTGTTTCCGGGTCGCGCCGTCGGCCAGCCCCTTCGCACCGAAACGGGCAGCCGCCGAACCGGCCCGGTGCCAGGTGCCGCCGCGCCGCTCCCACCAGCTCAGGGTGCCGGTGGTGGTGGAGTGCAGCGACGGGGCCTCAACGGTGATCAGCTGGGAGCCGCCGCCGGTGTCGGCGAGCCGTTCCGGCAGGGGAGGGTCACCGGCCGGACGGGCCGCGAGGGAACCCGCGACGGCGAGCAGTACGGCACCTGCCACCAGGAATCTGCGCATGGTCCGGACCGTATGCGGCGGCGGAGCCGACGGCCCGTGCTGCTGCTCCGTACGGCCCAGCGGTGGCCCGGGTACGGGACCACCCCGGCGCTGGATGTTCTGTCCGGGGAGGTGGTGATGCGAGGTGTCGGATCCAGCGGAGACCGGCGCATCATTCGAGTCCGGCCTGGTGGCTTTCAGGTCTTTTGTCGGAGGGGCCTGCCGGATGAGCCGCCCGGACCGTTCTCCGCCCGGCTCGTTCTCCGTCGGGAGCGACCGGCGCCGGGTCGACGCGGACGCCCGGCCGGTGCGGGTGGGTCAGCGTTGCCGGATCATGGGGTGCGTGGCCAGGGCGGTGACCTCGATGTCGGCGTACGGCCAGATCGGCAGGCTGGTCAGGGCCTCTTCCAGCGCGTCGGCGTCGACGGCTGACCATATGCCGACGTTGCCGCGCCGGCCCGGGATCCGCCAGAAGTGCTGGATCACTCCCTCGTCCAGCAGTTGACGGCCTCGCTCCCGCTCCCGGCGGATGAGATCGTCACGTTCGTCGGCGGGCAGCGTGTAGGCGCGGGAACCGTCGACCTGCACGAGAAATTCCATGGGACCTCCTTGATCGATGTGCCGCCAGGAAGACTACATCGAACAATGTGGAACTTCGAAATAGTAGTCTTGCCCCCATGCCGAAGAGTCCACATCACCCCGATCTCGGGGACGTTCAGCTTGCAAGGCTGCTCTCTGCCCTGGGGGACCCGGCCCGGCTCGCGATCGTCGCCGTACTGGCGGACCGCGCCGAGCACCAGCGTGAGGATTTTTCCGTGAGCCTCGGGCCATCCACGGTGAGCCACCACATGCGGATCCTGCGAGAAGCGGGTCTGACCCTCCACCGTTTCGAGGGCACCCGCTGCTTCGTCTCGCTGCGGGAGGACACCCTCGACCGCTTCTCCACGGCGCTGACGGGCATCCTTGAGGCCCTCGACACCATGCACACCCATTGATGTGTGGGGTCGTGATCCCGTGGGTCCCCGGCCTGGGGGTCCGGCGTGAGGGGCCATGGCCGAGGCAACGGCGGCACGTGCGCGGTCGCCGCGGGGCCCGGTGGGCGGCCCCGTACCCGGCTCGGCGCAGGTGCCGGTGACAAGGCGTACTCGTCCCGCAAGAATTGCTCCCACCCGCGTCAACAACCTTGCGGGTCAATACACCTGGACCGTTCCGGCCTTGCGGGACCGGTACGACATCCAGGCGGCGACCAGGGCCCCGGACACGTTGTGCCAGACCGAGAAGATCGCCGCGGGCAGGGCGGCCAGCGGGCTGAAGTGGGCGGTGGCGAGGGAGGCGGCCAGGCCCGAGTTCTGCATGCCCACCTCGAAGGCCATCGCCCGGCTGCCCGGCTTGCCGAGACCGGCCGCCTTGCCCGCCCCGTAGCCGAGCAGCAGCCCGAGACCGTTGTGGAGGACGACGGCCAGCAGCACCAGCGCGGCCGCCGACTTGATGGCCGCGGCGCTGCCGCCGACCACGACCATGACGATGACCGCCACGGTGAGCGCGGAGAGCCAGGGCAGCACGCCCAGCACCCGGTCCACGTAACGGCCCGCGAGGAACCGCACCAGCAGCCCGGCGAGCACCGGAAGCAGCACCGTCTTCAGGATGTCGGTCATCATCGAGCCCGCGTCGACCGGCAGATAGGCGCCGGCCAGGAGAAGCGTCAGCGGCGGTGTGACCAGCGGGGCGAGGACCGTCGACACGGTGGCCACCGAGACCGAGAGGGCGACGTCACCGCGGGCCAGATAGGTGACCACATTGGACGCCGTGCCGCTCGGCGCGCAGCCGACCAGAATGACGCCCGCCGCCAACTGCGGTGAGAGGCCGAGGAGATGGGCGATCAGCCAGCCGAGACCCGGCATGATCACATAGTGCGCGACCAGCCCGAGCCCCACGGCCCAGGGGCGCTTCGCCACCCCTTGGAAGTCCACCCTGGTCATGGTCAGCCCCATGCAGAACATGACCACACCCAGCAGATACGGGACGGAGACGCTCCACCCCGCGAAGGTGCCCGGAGACGCGAGACCTATCGCACCCGCCACCAGGACGAGTACGGGGAAGACCGTGACCGCACGACGGGCCGCACGGTCGGTGGCCCCGGCCGTGTCTGTCGTACCGCCGAGGTCGGTGGCGCCGGCCGATTCCGCTGTTGTACCGCCGGGGCCGGTGGCGCCCGCCGGGTCTGCCGTACCGGCCGGGCCGGTGGATTCCTTGGACACGTGTTCGTTCTGCACCTGTGTGATGGAACGCTGCTCGCGCACTCCGCCGCAATCCCGTCTCGTTATGTGGTCTTTACACCGACCGCGCGGACACCGACTGTGCGGGCAGGGCCGCCAGCCGCTCCGCGAGCGGGTCGTCCGCCAGGAACGCCACCAGCTCCGCGAGGTCCGGCGCGGTCGCCGGGCCGCGCCTCGTCACCGCGCAGGCCGCGGACGCGTTGGCGCCGCGCGCCGCCGACAGGGGGTCGAGCCCCCGGCCGAGCAGGGCGAGGAACGCCCCTACATGGGCGTCGCCCGCTCCGTTGCTGTCGACCGCCTCGACCGGGAAGCCCGGCACATGGACCGGCCCGGCGCCCGGCGCGGCCAGCCAGCAGCCGTCCTTGTCGGCGCGCACCAGCACCCCGGCGCCGGGGGCCAGCCGCTCGCGCAGCGCGGCGGTGGCCAGGCGCGGATCCTCGTGCCCGGTCAGCAGCCGCCCCTCGCGGGCGTTGCAGCTGAGCCAGTCGGCCCGTGCCAGCACCGGGCCGAGGATCTCCCCGGGGATGTCGGCGACCAGCGGGCCCGGGTCGAAGCAGACGGTGACCCCGGCCGGCAGCCCGGCGGTGAAGCGGGCCAGCAGCGGGCCGTTGACCTCCATGACCAGGCCGTACCCGGAGAGCTGGACCGTGTCGCCGTCCCTGAGCCGCCCGGTCACCACGGCCAGTTCCGCCGCGGTCAGCCGGGCGTCGACCCCGAAGCTGGTCACGAACGTCCGCTCGCCGCCTGCGTCCACCAGCGCGACACAGAAGCCGGTGTCGCCGTCCTCGCGGACCGGCAGCACGGTCCGTACGCCTTCCGCGGCCAGCGCATCCCGTACGAGATCGCCGTGCGGCCCCGTACCGTGCAGCCCCGCGTACACCGCGTCCGTACCCAGCCGGCGGGCCGCGACCAGGGTGTTGAATCCGCCGCCCGCCGTCCGTGAGGTGCGCGAGCCGATGACGTCGCCGCCGCGCTCGGGCAGTGCGGGGATGTCGATCACCAGATCCACGATGACGTTTCCGGCGAGGACCAGACGGGGGTCGGGCGGGCGTGGGGTCATCGGACGGCCTCCTCAAGGGCGGGTTCGGGGGCTGCGGACACCGGCCCGCGGCGGTCGGAGAGCAGATAGACGGCGGCACCGACCACGAGGGAGACGGCCCAGCCGAGACCGTTGGTGCCGAACCAGCTTCCGGCCAGCGGACCCGAGAACCAGACGTCGTCCTTGCCGGTGGACGCCTCGGTGAAGAGCAGCCCGGCCACGATCGCTGCGACCCAGGCGAGGACGGCGGGCAGCCGGAAGCCGCCGGTGTACCAGTACCTGCTGGTGCGGGTGGTGTCCATCAGCGCCGGGTCGTCGTAGGTACGCCCGCGCAGCGAGTCCACGGCGATCACTCCGATCCATGCCGAGATCGGCACCGCCAGCAGGGTCAGGAAGGTGGAGAAGGGCCCGTAGAAATCACCGGCGATCAGCATGAAGTAGATGCCGCCGAGGAACATCAGGACGACGTCGACCAGGACGGCGGCGGCCCGTGGCACCTTCAGCCCCAGCGTGATCATGGTGAGACCGGCCGAGTAGGTGGAGAGGTGGTTGGACATCAGGAGCCCGCCGAAGGCCGCGATCAGATACGGGATCGCCATCCAGGACGGCAGCATCGCGTTGATGGCGGCGACCGGGTCCGATGCGGTGGCCAGGGCCGGGTCGCCCGCGGTGAGCAGCGAGCCCAGCGAGATCAGGAGCACCAGCGGGATACCGGCGCCGAAGGCGGAGGCGCCGATCAGCCGGGAGCCCGGCACCGAGCGCGGCAGATAGCGGGCGTAGTCGGCGCCCGCGTTGGCCCAGCCGATGCCGGTGCCCGCCGCGATGAAACCGATGCCCGCGATGACGCCGCTGGTGGGCCCGGACGGCGCGTGCAGCACCTTCGACCAGTCGACCGTGGCCACCAGGAAGCCCATCACTACCAGGTTCAGCACCCCGAAGAGGACCGTGGCCCACTTGTTGATCCACATGATGGTGGCGTGGCCGAGACCGCTGATCAGCAGGGTGCAGGCGATGAAGACCAGCAGACAGACCACGGTGAGCACGGTGTTCTTGTGCACCCCGAAGGCGACCCCGAGCAGTGCGAGGAGCGCGTACGCGGCGGTGGTCGTCGTGATGGTCTCCCAGCCCACCCGGCTCACCCAGGTGATCAGGGTCGGACCCGCGTTGCCGCGCTGTCCGAAGACCGCCCTGGACAGCGTGAGCGCGGGGGCGCCGCCCTTCTGGCCGGCGATGCTCAACGCGCCGACCAGCGCGAACGAGCCGAACGAGCCGATGACCGCGACCAGCGCCGCCTGCCAGATGTTCAGGCCGCGGAAGGCGACCAGCGTCGCACCGAGCGGCAGCCCGAGCAGCGAGATATTGGCGGCGAACCAGGTCCAGAACATCTGGCCCGCGTGGCCATGGCGTTCACTGTCGGGGACCGGTTCGATCCCCCGGGTCTCCACGGTGCCGACGCGATCGTTCTTCGTTGAAGCGGCCATGACGGAACCTCCTTGCACGGTGCGTTACGGATGGGGGAGTGGTGCGGCGCTCAGCGGAGCGCGAGCAGCCGTTCGGTCAGAGGTTCCAGCGCGAGGCCGTTGACCTCCCGCAGGGTGCGTACGGCGTCGGCGGGCAGCCCCGCGAGGCCGCTCACGGACCCGGCGACGGCGCCCGCGATGGCCCCGATGGTGTCGCTGTCGCCGCCGAGATTCGCGGCGAGCAGGGCGCTGCGCCAGGGGTCGCCGCCGGTCAGCGCGAGGACCGCGAAGGCCGCGGGGACGGACTCCTGGCTGGCCACACTGGTGCCGATGAGCGCGACGATACGGTCCAGGGCCTCGGCCTCGTCCACTCCGCTCACCAGCTCGCGGGCCCAGCCGATCCGGGCGGAGATGTCCGCGCCGGCGATCCAGTTGCCGCGTGCGGCTCCCGCGCGGGCCGCGGTGACCGCCGCCGTGAAGGCGTCGTCCAGCGTACCGCCCGCGACCCCGGTGCTCACCGCTGCCGCGACGGCCGCCGCTCCCGCGATGCCCACGCCGGTGTCGTGCGTGACCTGGCAGGACTCCACGACCCGGTCGAGGAACCGGGGCAGCGGCTCGACCGCGGAGGCGATGCCGATGGGGGTGACGCGCATGGCGGCGCCGTTGGTGGTGCCGTGCCTGCCCGCCTCCTTGATGTCCGCGCCGCCCGCGACGGCGTCCAGGGCCGCCTTGGTGGAGGGCCCGAGGAGATCGAAGGAGCCCTTGGCCTTCATCTCCTTCTCCCAGGCGAGCAGCGCGTCGGCGAAGCGGAGCGGGTCGATGTGCCCGCCGCCCTCCACGAGGAGCCGGCCCACGATGACCGCCTGGTCGGTGTCGTCGGTGACCGAGCCCGCAGGCATCCCGGCACTGACCGGGTTGTCGTGCCGCGCGGGCTTGAATCCGGTGATGCTGCCGTAGACCCGTACGACGTCCTCGCGGGACATCACCTGGGTGGGCATCCCCAGGGCGTCCCCGAGCGCGAGACCGTAGAAGGCGCCGAGGGCGCGGTCGAGCAGAAGCGGGTCGGTCATGCGTGGCCTCCTCGGCCGGTGGTGCGGATGTGCAGCTGGAACCGGGACGGGTCGAGCAGGCTGCTGACCTGCTCCACGACGGAGCCGTCGGCGGCCCGGAACACCTGGGACTGGTGGAGGAACGCCTCACCGGGCGTACGGCGCAGCGTGGCGGCGTCGGCCTCGTCGATGCCCGAGACCGAGATCCGGGCCTCGCCCGAGTCGGCGATCCGGCCGGCCGCGACCAGCGCCTTGTGCAGCGAACCGTCCTCCAGTCCGCGCTCCGGCAGCCCGGCGAGCGCGCCGACAGCCGGTACGCGGCTGCGCTCCAGTGAGATGCCGTGGCCGTCGGGGAGCCGCCTGACCCGGTCCAGCGCGATGAAGGCGGCTGTCGCCAGGCCCAGCGCGTCGGCGAGCGGCTGATCGGTGACGGTCTCGAACCGCAGCACCTCGGTGGTCAGTTCGGTGCCCTGGTCGGCCAGGGCCTGGGTCCAGCCGAGCCGGTTGTCCAGCGGTGTCCCGTCGAAGGTGACGAACGAGCCGATTCCGGCGTGGGTGGCGATCAGCCCCTGCTCGCCCAGCTCGGTGAGGGCCTGCCGCACGGTGGTCCGGCTGACCCCGAAGCGCTCCCGCAGGGTGTGCTCGCCCGGCAGCTTGCTGCCGTCCGCGTGCACACCCGCGCGGATCTCCTCGGCGAGGATGTGTGAGATGCGATGATGCTTATGAACCTGTCCAGGCATGTCTAAAAGTTAAGCGGAACATACCCTTCCGGTCTATGGGCCGGGGCAGAAAACTTTTCCGGGCCCCCGTCGGCCCCGGCGTGGCACGGCATGGTGCGACATGGCATGGCAACGGGCCGGGTCTCCCGCGGTGCGGGGGACCTCGGCCCGATGGGGTGATGCCTGTGCTCTCCGTGCTGCGTGCGGCTGGTGTTGTCCGTGCCGTCCGTGCTGTCCGCGCGGCCCGCCGTTACGGCGTTGGCGTCCGCTAGGCGGCGTCGGCCCCCGGCGGGGCCGCCCCTTCCCGCTCGGCCCCGGTCAGCGGCGGCAGCGGGAGCGGCAGTCCCGGCAGTCCGTCGATGCTGGTCGCGACGTGCTCCTTCTTCTCGAAGTACCCGCTGAGGCTGTCATCGTCCTCGCGCTCGAAGCGCCGGGCGTGCAGCGTCCGGTCGCTCTCGTACGCCATGTAGGGCACCGCGAACCCGCAGGTGTCCCTGATCAGTTCGGCGGTGACGACGATGATCGCGCGCAGCCCGTGCCGCGCGTGGTCGGTCCCGGTGAAATGGCGGAGCAGCGTGTCGAACCGCGGGTCGTCGCGGAAGACCGGCTCGCCGCGGCCGTGCACCCGCACGATGTCGGGCGGCCCCTGGAAGGCGCACCACATCAGTGTGATGCGGCCGTTCTCCCTGAGATGGGCGATGGTCTCCGCGTTGCTCCCCGCGAAGTCCAGATAGGCCACGGTCCGCTCGTCGATGACCGCGAGGGAGCCGCTGATCCCCTTGGGCGAGAGGTTGACGGTCCCGTCGCCGCCGAGCGGGGCGGTGGCGGTGAAGAAGATGCGCTGTTCCTCGATGAAGGTCCTCAGTCGTCCGTCTATACGCGCGTGCGTCTTTCCCATGCGGTGATTATCGGCCGGGCGCATCGCGGCTGAAAGTGCTTTCTACGGGCCGCGCCGGCCCGCGCCCCGGGCGTCCCCGGCACCACCGGTCGCAACCGCCGCCACCTGCCGCTTTGACAAAACATACGGACCATTGCATAGTTATGCCCATCGATGACCGCACCGTTACATCGAGATCTTCGGCCTCTCCGCGAAGATCGCGGCCAAGCGCGACCTCTTGAGGAGCAACTCAGTGAGCAGCAACACCGGTGACGTCCGGCTCTGGGGCGGACGTTTCGCCGACGGACCCGCCGAGGCGCTGGCCCAGCTGTCCGCGTCCGTCCACTTCGACTGGCGGCTCGCGCCGTACGACATCGCGGGCTCCCGCGCCCACGCCCGCGCGCTGCACACCGCCGGGCTGCTCACGGTGGACGAACTGTCCCGGATGCAGGACGGTCTCGACCGGCTGGCGGCGGACGTCGCCGACGGATCGTTCACCGGAACCGTCGCCGACGAGGACGTCCACACCGCGCTGGAGCGCGGACTCCTGGAGCGGGTCGGCCCCGAACTCGGCGGCAAACTCCGCGCCGGCCGGTCCCGTAACGACCAGATCGCGACCCTCTTCCGGATGTACCTCAGGGACCACGCGCGGACCATCGGCGGTCTGATCGCGGACCTCCAGGACGCGCTGGTCGGCCTGGCCGAGGCGCACCCGGACGTGGCGATGCCCGGCCGTACCCACCTCCAGCACGCCCAGCCCGTCCTCTTCGCCCACCATGTGCTGGCCCACGCCCAGTCGCTGGCCCGGGACGCCGAACGGCTGCGCCAGTGGGACGAGCGCACCGCGGTCTCGCCGTACGGTTCGGGGGCGCTGGCCGGTTCCTCGCTGGGGCTCGACCCGGAAGCGGTCGCGGCCGACCTCGGCTTCGAGCGCGGCTCGGCAGGCAACTCGATCGACGGCACCGCGTCGCGGGACTTCGCCGCCGAGTTCGCCTTCATCACGGCGATGATCGGCGTCAACCTCTCGCGGATCGCCGAGGAGATCATCATCTGGAACACGAAGGAGTTCTCCTTCGTCACCCTCCACGACGCCTTCTCGACCGGCTCGTCGATCATGCCGCAGAAGAAGAACCCGGACATCGCGGAGCTGGCGCGCGGCAAGTCCGGGCGTCTGGTCGGCAATCTGACGGGGCTGATGGCCACCCTCAAGGCCCTTCCCCTCGCGTACAACCGCGATCTCCAGGAGGACAAGGAGCCGGTCTTCGACTCCTGCGACCAGCTGGAGGTCCTGCTTCCCGCATTCACCGGGATGATGGCGACGCTGACCGTCCACCGCGAGCGTCTTGAGGAGCTGGCCCCCGCGGGCTTCTCGCTCGCGACCGACATCGCGGAGTGGCTGGTCAGGCAGGGTGTGCCGTTCCGGGGCGCCCATGAGGTCGCCGGTGAGTGCGTCAAGGAGTGCGAGCGGCACGGCGTCGAGCTCGACCAGCTGACGGACGAGCAGTTCGCGAAGATCTCCGAGCATCTGACCCCCGAGGTCCGTACGGTGCTCGATGTTCCCGGCGCCCTGGCCTCCCGTAGCGGCCGCGGCGGCACCGCCCCGTCGGCGGTCGCCACCCAGCTCGTCGAGGTCAAGGCCAATCTGGTCATCCAGCACGCCTGGGCCGCGGCGAAGAAGTAGGAGAAGCGGCAGCAGACCGCGGCGAGGGGGGCGGGGGCGGGGGGGGGCGATACGGGGGGCGGGGGCGGCGCCCGGCCCCCAAGCCGCCCCCACCGCCCCCATCGACCACGTCCACACCTGGGACAACGGCACGGCGGACGGCGACTGGACCTCAATGGGTCTGTCTC
>NZ_JBHYWP010000086.1:0-37158 GCF_042751845.1 Streptomyces sp. NPDC059398
GACGCAGACGATGTTCAACGCGGCCTACTCCGTCGGCCAGACCGCCAAGGGCAACCCGGCCTGCACCCAGAACACGACCGCCGCTTCGAGCTGCGTGTTCATCAGGGTGTCGTAGACGGGCCGCTGGACGTCGCGGAGCACGCCGATGGGGGTGTGGTGCAGGGTGTCCGCGTCGGCGAGGCGGGAGAGGGCGAAGGCGGTGGTCGGTGAGGCGGCCCGCGCGTCGTGGACCAGGATCCGCGCTTCGTTCTCCGGGGTGACGTCGACGACTTCGAGGTCGCCGGTGGCCTGGTCGCGGACGACGCCCTTGGGAGCCTCGGGGGTGCCGAAGCGGATGGGCTGCCCGTGTTCCAGACGGATGACCGCCTCCTGGGCCTGCTCACGGTCCTTGAGTGCCTCGAAGGCGCCGTCGTTGAAGATGTTGCAGTTCTGGTAGATCTCGACCAGGGCCGTTCCGGGGTGGTCGGCCGCCGCGCGCAGCACGCTCGTGAGGTGTTTGCGGTCGGAGTCGACGGTGCGGGCCACGAAGGACGCCTCGGCGCCGATGGCCAGTGACACCGGGTTGAAGGGGGAGTCGAGCGAGCCCATCGGCGTCGACTTGGTGATCTTGCCGACCTCGGACGTCGGTGAGTACTGGCCCTTGGTCAGCCCGTAGATCCGGTTGTTGAAGAGCAGGATCTTGAGGTTGACGTTGCGGCGCAGGGCGTGGATGAGGTGGTTGCCGCCGATGGAGAGCGCGTCGCCGTCGCCCGTGACGACCCAGACGGACAGGTCGCGGCGGGAGGTGGCCAGGCCGGTGGCGATCGCCGGGGCGCGGCCGTGGATGGAGTGCATCCCGTACGTGTTCATGTAGTACGGGAAACGGGACGAGCAGCCGATGCCCGAGACGAAGACGATGTTCTCCTTGGCGAGGCCGAGTTCGGGCATGAAGCCCTGTACGGCGGCCAGGACCGCGTAGTCGCCGCAGCCGGGGCACCAGCGGACTTCCTGGTCGGACTTGAAGTCCTTCATGGACTGCTTGGCCTCGGCCCTGGGCACCAGGTGCAGGAGTTCGTTGGTGTCAGGCATCGGTGGCCTCCTTGAGTGCCGTCGCGAGCTGTTCCGCCTTGAACGGCATGCCGTTGACCTGGTTGTAGGAGACCGCGTCGACCAGGTACTTCGCCCGGACGAGCAGGGCGAGCTGACCGAGGTTCATCTCCGGGATCACGACCTTGCCGTACCGCTTCAGGACCTCGCCGAGGTTGGCGGGGAAGGGGTTGAGGTGGCGCAGATGGGCCTGGGCGATGGGGACGCCGTCCCTGCGGAGCCGGCGTACCGCCGCGGTGATCGGTCCGTATGTCGAGCCCCAGCCGAGGACCAGGGTGCGCGCGCCGTCCGGGTCGTCGACGGTCAGGTCGGGGACCTCGATGCCGTCGATCTTGGCCTGGCGGGTGCGGACCATGAAGTCGTGGTTGGCGGGGTCGTAGGAGATGTTCCCGGTGCCGTCCTGTTTCTCGATCCCGCCGATGCGGTGTTCGAGCCCCGGGGTGCCGGGCACCGCCCAGGGGCGGGCCAGGGTCTGCGGATCGCGTTTGTACGGCCAGAACGCCTCGGTGCCGTCGGCCAGCTCGTGGTTGGGGCCGGTGGCGAACTGCACGCGCAGGTCGGGGAGTTCACCGGTCTCGGGGATGCGCCACGGCTCGGAGCCGTTGGCGAGGTAGCCGTCCGAGAGCAGGAGGACCGGCGTCCGGTAGGTCACCGCGATCCGGGCGGCGTCCAGGGCCGCGTCGAAGCAGTCCGCCGGGGTCTTCGGCGCGATCACCGGGACGGGGGCCTCGCCGTTGCGGCCGAACATGGCCTGGAGAAGGTCGGCCTGTTCGGTCTTGGTGGGCAGTCCGGTGGAGGGGCCGCCCCGCTGGATCGCGACGACCAGCAGCGGCAGTTCGAGCGAGACGGCCAGGCCGATGGTCTCCGACTTCAGCGCGACACCCGGACCCGAAGTGGTGGTCACCGCGAGGGACCCGCCGAATGCGGCGCCCAGGGCGGCGCCGATGGCGGCGATCTCGTCCTCGGCCTGGAAGGTCCGCACCCCGAAGTTCTTGTGCTTGGAGAGCTCGTGCAGGATGTCCGACGCCGGGGTGATCGGGTACGAGCCGAGATACAGCGGCAGATCCGTCTGCCGGCCGGCGGCGATCAGCCCGTAGGACAGGGCCAGGTTCCCGCTGATGTTGCGGTAGGTCCCGGCCGGGAACGCGGTGGCGGCCGGTTCGACCTCGTACGAGACGGCGAAGTCCTCCGTCGTCTCACCGAAGTTCCACCCCGCGCGGAACGCCGCCACGTTCGCCTCGGCGATCTGCGGCTTCTTCGCGAACTTGGCCCGCAGGAACTGCTCGGTGTTCTCGGTCGGCCGGTGGTACATCCACGAGAGCAGCCCCAGCGCGAACATGTTCTTGCTGCGCTCGGCCTCCTTGCGGGAGAGCCCGAACTCCTTGAGCGCCTCGATGGTGAGGGTCGTCAGCGGGACCGGGTGGACCTGGTACGCGTCCAGCGAGCCGTCCTCCAGCGGGGAGGCCGGATAACCCACTTTCGCCATCGGGCGCTTGGTGAACTCGTCGGTGTTGACGATGATGTCCGCGCCCCGCGGCACATCGGCGATGTTCGCCTTGAGCGCGGCCGGGTTCATCGCGACGAGGACGTTGGGCGCGTCGCCCGGGGTGAGGATGTCGTGGTCGGCGAAGTGCAGCTGGAACGAGGAGACACCCGGCAGAGTGCCGGCGGGCGCACGGATCTCGGCCGGAAAGTTCGGCAGCGTCGAGAGGTCGTTGCCGAACGAGGCGGTCTCCGAGGTGAACCGGTCTCCCGTGAGCTGCATTCCGTCACCCGAGTCGCCCGCGAAGCGGATGATCACCCGGCTCAGCCGGCGTACCTCTTTGGGGCTCTTGGCGGTCTTGGGGCTCTTGGCGCCTTCGGCACCGCTGCGCACTTCGGTGCTGCCTTCTCCGGCGGTGCTGCCTTCTCCGGTGCCGGCCTGTGCGGTGCTGCCTTCTCCGGTGCTGCCCTGTTCGGTGCTGCCGTCCTTCTCGATCGGATCGGCGCTGCCGTCCTTGTCGATCAGAAGGGCGCGTCGTTCGCCGACAGCGGTCTCGTCGGATCCGTCGGCCTGCTCGGCTGGGCTACTGACCTGGCTGGTCACTGAACTGGACCTCCCTCGGGCGGCTGCTCGGATGTGCCCGGCTGCGCGGGCACACCGGAACCCACCCTACGACGGTAAGGGTGGCCTTCCCTGGAAGACTCATAGGGCGGACGTCTTTTTGAGACGGTGGATTGCCCCGATTTAATGCCATTAAAGCCGCCCATCCCGGCCCCCGGTGTCATCGGATGCTTGCGCTCGGTACTCATCCTTTGGTTCTAGGTCCAGGTCGGGGCCGCTCCTGCGGTACGGCCCCGACCTCGGTGTCTGACAGGGTGTCAGGTAATTACGACTTCAGATAGGTCAGCACCGCGAGCACCCGACGGTGATCCCCGTCACTCGGGGAGAGCCCGAGCTTCAGGAAGATATTGCTGACGTGCTTCTCCACCGCCCCGTCACTGACGACCAACTGCCTGGCCACCGCCGAGTTCGTACGCCCCTCGGCCATCAGCCCCAGCACCTCGCGCTCACGCGGAGTCAGCCCGGCCAGCACATCCTGCTTGCGGCTGCGGCCGAGTAGCTGCGCCACGACCTCCGGGTCGAGGGCGGTCCCGCCCTGTGCCACCCGGACCACGGCGTCCACGAACTCCCTGACCTCGGCGACCCGGTCCTTCAGCAGATAGCCGACGCCCCGGCTGGATCCGGCCAGCAGCTCGGTGGCGTACTGCTCCTCCACGTACTGCGAGAGGACCAGCACCCCGACCCCCGGGTACTCCTTGCGCAGCCGTACGGCCGCCCGTACCCCCTCATCGGTATGGGTGGGCGGCATCCGTACGTCCGCGACCACCACATCCGGCAGCGACTCCTGCGCCGCCAGGTCCCCGACCGTCTTGATCAGCGCCTCCGCATCCCCGACCCCGGCGACGACGTCATGACCGAGGTCGGTCAACAACCGGGTCAGGCCCTCCCTCAGCAGCACTGAATCCTCGGCGATGACCACACGCACTCTGTCCTCCACGACGCTGAAGCCCCCCACTTGATGACAATCCCTGCCCGCCGGTCCCTGCCTGCGCCCACCAGCATCCCAGCTTCGGGGGCCTAACGGGCGTGAGCCGGGATCATCGGGTGCGGCAGGACGGCGGGGGAGATGGCGGGGAGATGGCGGGGGAGACGGCGGGCCGTCCGGGTTTTCAGTCGCGCCAGGGCAGTTCGGCCGTGATGGTCGTCGGGCCCCCGGGCGGTGAGTCCACGACCAGCAGCCCGTCGACGGCGCCGAGCCGCTCCGCGAGCCCCGCGAGGCCGCCGCCCGCCGCACCCGCGGTGAGGTCGCCACCGCCACCGGCACCGCCCCGGCCGTCGTCGGTCACCTGGAGCATGATGCGGTTCTCCACCCGCCAGACGTCCACGCTCGCGCGGGTGGCCCGCGCGTGCTTGCTGACGTTCTGCAGGAGCTCCGAGACGGTGAAGTACGCGATGCCCTCGATTGCGGCGGCGGGCCTGGCCGGCAGATCCACCTCCACCTGCACCGGAGCCGTGCACCGGGTGGCGATCGAGGAGAGCGCCGCGTCGAGGCCGCGGTCGGTGAGGACGGCCGGGTGGATACCGCGGGCCAGATCCCGCAGCTCCTGCAACGCCGTCTTGACCTCGCCGTGCGCCTCGTCCACCATCCGGGCCGCCGCCTCCGGGTCCGCCGTCAGCTTCTCCCTGGCCAGCCCGAGGTCCATGGCGAGCGCCACCAGGCGGGCCTGTGCGCCGTCGTGGAGGTCCCGTTCGATACGGCGCAGATCCGCCGCCGCCGTGTCCACGACCACCCCGCGGTCCGACTCCAGCTCGGTCACCCGGGTGTCCAGCGGCGACGGGCCGAGCAGCCCGAGCACCAGCATCCGGTCGACCCCGGCCAGCCCGCGGATCACCCACGGCGTGGCGAGGACGAAGGCCAGACCGCTCAGGCTGGTCAGGGCTATCTCGAAGGGACTGTCGAGATAGACGCTGTGCGTGGCGTCGCCGTACAGCTGGATGCCGCCCGTGTTCGTGAAGGCCGGGAACACCCACTGCCACAGCGGGTACGTGAACATCGCCCACGCGTACGTCCACAGGACCACCGAGACCGAGAAGGCGAAGACGGCCCACGGGAAGTGCACCAGCGCGTAGACCAGCTGACGCCAGGACGACCCGCTCTTCAGCACGGCACCCGCCCACGACATCATGCCGCCGGTCCTGCCCCGTACCGGAGCGGGCTCCGCGATGTCCACCCGCAGCAGCGCCCGCGCCCTGGCCCGCTCCATCACCCCCAGGCCCCGGCACACGGCCAGGCCGACGGCGAGCAGCGGGATGCCGATGAAGGTCACCAGGAGACCCGCACTCAGCGAGAACATCGTGATCCCGAAAACGAAGAGCACGGTGCTGATCGGCAGCGAGAGCAGCAGATACCCGAACTCCCGCCAGGTGCGGCCCTCGAACGGCGCACGCAGCACCGCTGGTACGCGGTGGTCCCGGGTACTGATGCCGTGATACGTGGCCATGGCGATGTCCATTTCTCTTCGTCCGGCGTGACCGGTGTGGTGGGCACGCCCGGCTGTCCGTGTCCATGCTTCCGGCCCGGAGCGCCCGCGACCATGAGGAGGGGGCCCGTCTTCGAGCGGGGGTTTTCCCCACCCCTGGGCTGTAGCCAGTGCCCGTGTCCGTGCCGGTGCCCGTGATGGCGCCTGTGCCCGTGTCCGTGCCGGTGCCGGTGCCGGTGCCGGTGCCGGTGCCAGTGCCCGTGGTGGTGGCGTGGTGTGCGGCGAACCGGTTGCGTGAGGCGGGCGGGCCGGGGCCGCGCTGCGGGACGACCCCGGCGCGCGCAGACCGCTCGGCCGGTGACGCGTCAGCCGCGGTCGCGCCAGGGCAGTTCGGCCGTCACCGTGGTCGGGCCGCCGACCGGGGAGTCCAGGACGAAGAGGCCGTCGACGGCGCCGAGCCGGTCGGCGAGCCCCGCCATACCCGTGCCGCCGTCGAGCCGCGCCCCGCCGCGTCCGTTGTCCTCGACCCGGATCAGCAGCCGGTCGGCCGAGCGCCACACCTCCACCGAAGCGGAGCGCGCCTGGGCATGCTTGCTGATGTTCTGCAGGAGTTCCGAGACGGTGAAGTACGCGATGCCCTCGATGGCCTCGGCAGGCCGCTCCGTGAGATCGACACGTACCTGCACCGGAGCCGTGCACCGGGTGGCGATCGAGGAGAGCGCCGCGTCGAGGCCGCGGTCGGTGAGGACGGCCGGGTGGATACCGCGCGCCAGGTCCCGCAGCTCCTGCAGGGCCAGTTTGACCTCGCCGTGCGCCTCACCGACCATCACGGCCGCAGCGTCCGGATCCTCCAGGAGCTTCTCCTTGGCCAGGCCGAGCCCCATGGCGAGCGCGACAAGGCGGGCCTGTGCGCCGTCGTGGAGGTCCCGTTCGATACGGCGCAGATCCGCCGCCGCCGTGTCCACGACCACCCCGCGGTCCGACTCCAGCTCGGCGATCCGGCGCTCCAGCTCGTCGGAGGGCGCGAGCAGCCCGCGGACCATGGCCCGGTCGACGTTGGCCAGACCGCGCGCGAGGAACGGCAGCACCGGCCAGAGCACGAACAGGCTCGTCAGGACCAGTGCGAAGGTCAGCACACCCCACGGCAGCCGGATGAACCCGTACAGCATGGCCCGCCATCCCACCGGGTCCTTGAGGCTCATCCACAGCCGGGTGAAGAAGCTGCCGCCGCGCTTCACGAACAGCGGGCTCGGCTCCTCCATCCGGACCCCCAGCAGCCGCCGCGCCCTGGCCCGCTCCGCGCGGCCGAACTGCCGCGCCCCGAGCAGCCCGACCGCGAGCAGCGGCAGCCCCACCACGGTGACGGCCAGCCCGCCGCCCAGGGCGATCATGAACAGGACGTAGACGAAGCCGACGATCGCGTACGGCAGGTTCACCAGGAGGTGGGCGATCTCCTTCCAGGTGTACCGGTCGAACGCGAAGCGCGCGGGCGGTGGCCGGTCGGAGTCGAGAGGGCGGGAGCTGATCGCGGTCATGCGCCAAGAGTGCCGGGCCCCCGGGGCGGATGCCATGGGGCGGATTGGTGGGACGAAGTAGGGATAACCCCACCATGCGGCGGGCCGGGTGCCGGACGCTGTGCAGGATCCGGCTGCTTACCAAGTCTTTATCAGGGCCTAGACTCCCGTGCGTACGGATCGTCGGGAGCGGCGGACGTGGCGGATATGACGGTTGTGACGGACGAGGCGACGAAAAGGGCGCAGGGAGCGAGGGCCGGACGTGCCGGGACCGATCGTTGCCGCAGCGGACCGGGTGGCGCTCGCCGCAGGTCACACGAGTCACGCGGGTCACACGAGTCACACGGGTCACATGAGTCATGCGGGTCATGCGGGTCACATGGGCTATGCGGCTCACGCCGAGCACGCTGGCTATACGCACTACTTCCACATGTACTCGGTCGTCGGTGTGCTCGCCGTCGTCGGTGTGCTCTTCGTCGCCGTGGCCTTCGGGGCCGGGCGGCTCCTGCGGCCCGTGGTGCCGACGCCCGAGAAGCTGCTCACCTACGAGTGCGGTGTCGACCCCGTCGGCGAAGGCTGGGCGCACACCCAGGTCCGCTACTACGTCTACGGCTTCCTCTACGTGATCTTCGCGGTGGACTCGATCTTCCTCTTCCCGTGGGCGACCGTCTTCGCGGCCGACGGATACGGGGCTGCGACGCTGGTGGAGATGTTCATCTTCCTCGGCTTCCTGGCCGTGGGACTGCTCTACGCATGGAAGAAGGGCGTCCTCGAATGGACGTGACGAACCCCGCCGGCCTCCCGGGCCCGGCCGACCTGCCGGACCCGCAGCTGCCGGGTGCTCAGTTGCCGGGTACTCAGCCGCAACGTCTCGGTGTGCTCTCCCGGCTGGCCCCCGAGCCCATGAAGGTGGTCCTCAACTGGGGCCGCCGGTACAGCCTGTGGGTCTTCAACTTCGGCCTCGCCTGCTGTGCCATCGAGTTCATCGCCGCCTCGATGGCCCGGCACGACTTCATCCGGCTCGGCGTGATCCCGTTCGCCCCGGGCCCCCGCCAGGCCGACCTGATGATCGTCTCGGGCACGGTCACGGACAAGATGGCACCCGCGGTCAAGCGTCTCTACGAGCAGATGCCGGAACCGAAGTACGTCATCTCCTTCGGCGCCTGCTCCAACTGCGGCGGCCCGTACTGGGACTCGTACTCCGTGACCAAGGGCGTCGACCAGATCATCCCCGTCGACGTGTACGTACCGGGCTGTCCGCCCCGCCCTGAAGCGCTGCTCCAGGGCATCCTGAAGCTCCAGGAGAAGATCGCCAGGGAGTCGCTCGGCGAGCGCTACTCGGCGCCCTCAACCGCCCAGTTGACCAGCGGCCTCATCACCCCGCCGCCGGTGCCGGGGGCCGGACAGTGACCCACCCCTACGACCGGCTCCCCGAAGCCGTCACCGAACTCTTCGGCGCGGAAGCCACCGCCGGGCACAGCTACGACCTGCTCACCGTCGACGTACCGGCCGCCTCCTGGCTCGCCGCGCTGGAGACCGCAAGGGACCGGCTCGGCTGTACGTACTTCGACTGGCTGACCGCGGTCGACGAACCGGACACCGGCTTCCGGGTCTGCGCCCATGTCGTGGCGCTCGAAGGCCGTACGGTGCGCCGGCTGCTCGTACGCACCACGGTCCCGCACACCGCGCCCGTCCTGCCGACCGCCGTGGAGCTCTACGCGGGCGCCAGCTGGCACGAACGCGAGACGCACGAGATGTTCGGCGTCACCTTCACCGACCATCCGCACCTGGTGCCGCTGTTGCTGCCCGAGGGCTTCGAAGGCCACCCGCTGCGCAAGGACTTCGTCCTCGCGGCACGCGTCGTGAAGGCCTGGCCGGGTGCGAAGGAGCCGGGAGAGTCCACGGCCGGGCACGGCGCGGGAGCCGGTGGCGCGAGGCGCCGCCAGATGCTGCCGCCCGGCGTCCCCGACCCGAACGAGTGGGGCCCGCAGAAGGGCCAGCTGCCCCCCGCCCCGGCCCGTCCGGCCCGCGCCGCACGGGCGGCGGGTGCCGCACGGGCGGCGGGCGACCGCCCGGCCCGGCGCGCCCGCACCGCGAACGAGGGCTCGGCGAGCCAGACACCGGCCACGGCGGGGGACGGGGAGAACCAGGCGTCGGCTCCTGCGCCTGGGCCGGCCCCGGCACCGGACCGGTCCGAAGGGACAGCGGACCGGCCCGAAGGAACAGCCCGGTCGCGTACCCGTACGGAGAGGACGGGCGCCGGTACGGAGGAGACGGGTACCGGTACGGAGAGTCGGGCGCCCGGCACGGAAGCGCGAGGCACGGTTGCGCCGGGCACGGGTACGGATGCGCCGGGTACGGCTGCCACCGAGGCGCCGGGCGCGGCTACCGGCGCGCGGGCTGCGGGTGCGCGGGGTACGGCTGTGCAAGGTACGGAAACTCCGGGTGCGTCCCCGAGGGCGTCCACCGGACGGCGACCCTCCGGTCCCCGGCGGAGCCGGAGCGTGTCCGAGGGGTCCACCTCCCAGCGGGCGCCCGGGAACACAGCGCCCCCGGCGTCCTCACCCGCCCCGGCGGGCAGCGACGACGCGCCCTGGCGCAACGCCCGCCCGGCCTTCGAACCGCCACAGAGCCCGGCCACGGGGGAGGAGCCCACCGAGGCCCCGGCCCCGGCCGACCGGGCACCCGAGACCCCGGCCGCCCCGGCCGGTCAGCCACCGGAAGAGCGGCCCGCCGGTGACGACGCCACGGGTGACGACGCCACGGGTGACGACACGACCGGAACCGAGGCCGGACCGCAGCCGGACGGCGGAGAATCCGCGCCCGGCTCCGGGACCGCATCCGCCCCCGACACCACATCCGCCCCGGAAACCGCGCCCGGCCGCGAAACCACACCCGGCCCCGCCCCCGAATCGGCCCCCGGCCCCGCCACAGACACCCCTCAGGGCGAGGGCAGCCATCAGGCCCCCCGCCCGGACACCCCCGCCGGAGGCGATACCGCGTGAACGACGTACTCGGCGTCGCCATCCGGCTGGTCATCGTCTTTGTGGCTTTCCTCGTGCTCCCGCTGCTCGTGGGGCAGACCGAGCACAAGGTCATGGCCCATATGCAGGGCCGCCTCGGCCCCATGTATGCGGGCGGGTTCCACGGCTGGGCCCAACTCGTCGCGGACGGGGTGAAGTTCGCGCAGAAGGAAGACGTCGTCCCGGCCGATGCCGACCGGCGGGTCTTCCAGCTCGCTCCCGCCGTCGCCCTCCTCCCGTACCTGCTCGTCCTGCTGGTCATCCCGATCGGGCCGGGCGAGAGTGCCGTCGGGCAAGTGGTCGACGCGGGGATCTTCTTCGTGCTGGCCGTGCTGGGGGTCGGCGTGCTCGGCTCGCTCATGGCGGGCTGGGCGTCGGCCAACAAGTTCTCGCTCCTCGGCGGGATCCGTACCGCCGCACAGCTCCTCGCCTACGAACTGCCGATGCTGCTCGCCGCCGCCTCCGTCGCGATGGCGGCCGGAACGGTCTCGCTGCCCGGCATCCTGGACGCGTTCGCGTGGTGGTGGATCCCGTGGCAGATCGTCGGCGGGCTGGTCTTCTTCACCGCGGGGCTGGCCGAACTCCAGCGCCCGCCCTTCGACATGCCCGTCGCCGACTCGGAGATCATCTTCGGCGCCTACACCGAGTACACGGGGCTGCGCTTCGCGCTCTTCCTGCTCTCCGAGTACGCGGGCATCGTCATCCTCTGCGGACTCACCGCCGTGCTCTTCCTCGGCGGCTGGCACGGCCCCTGGGGCAGCGACGGACTCGGCTGGGTCTGGATGCTCCTCAAGACGGCCGTTCTGGCTTTCGGGGTGATCTGGCTCCGGGTGACCTATCCGCGACTCCGTGAGGACCAGCTCCAGAAGCTGGCCTGGACCGTACTCATTCCGCTGGCCCTCGCGCAGATCGCGCTCACCGGCATTGTGAAGGTGGCGATCGGCTGATGCCCCCCGTTCCCGGCTCCGGTCTGGCCAAGGGCCTGGCTGTGACGCTCCGCACGATGACGAAGAAGACGGTCACCGCGCAGTATCCGGACGTCCAGCCCGAACTGCCGCCGCGTTCGCGCGGCGTCATCGGGCTGTTCGAGGAGAACTGCACCGTCTGCATGCTCTGCGCCCGTGAGTGCCCGGACTGGTGCATCTACATCGACTCGCACAAGGAGACGCTCCCGGCGGCCGCGCCGGGCGGCCGCGAGCGCAGCCGCAATGTCCTCGACCGGTTCGCGATCGACTTCGCCCTCTGCATGTACTGCGGTATCTGCATCGAGGTGTGCCCTTTCGACGCGCTCTTCTGGTCCCCGGAGTTCGAGTACGCGGAGACGGACATCCACGAACTCACCCACGAGCGCGACAAGCTCCGCGAGTGGATGTGGACGGTACCCGCGCCGCCCGCGCTCGACCCGGGGGCCGAGGAGCCCAAGGAGATCGCCGCGGCCCGCAAGGCAGCCGACAAACTCGAAGCCGCCCACCAGGCCGAACAGGCGGCCCAGCAGGAGCAGCAAGCCCAGCAGGAACAAGACACCCAGCAGCAACAGGAGTCCCAGCAGTCCCAGCAGGAACAGGAGGGGGAGGCGTGAGCCGCGCAGCAGACATGGTTGCCGTCGCAGCCGCGAGCCACCCCGGGTTCCTGTCCCCGACGGGCGTCGAGATCGCCTTCCTCCTCGTCGGTGTCGCTACCTTCGGCGCCGCGCTCATCACCGTCACCACCAAGCAGCTGGTGCACGCCGCCCTCTGGCTGATCGTGGCGCTCGGCGGTCTTGCCGTCGAATACCTGCTGCTGACGGCCGAGTTCATCGCCTGGGTGCAGGTACTGATCTACGTCGGTTCCGTCGTCGTCCTCCTGCTCTTCGGACTGATGCTCACCAAGGCCCCTATCGGCCGCTCCCCGGACGCCGATTCGGAGAACCGCTGGGTGGCGCTCGTCGTAGCTGCCGCAGCGGCCGCCGCTCTCGTCTGGGTGGTCGCCGACGCGTTCCGTACGACCTGGATCAACCTCCACGGACCGGTCCAGGGCTCCACCGAAGTCACCGGGGAGATCCTCTTCCGCAACTGGGTACTGCCCTTCGAAGCGCTCTCGGTGCTCCTGCTGGCCGCCCTCGTCGGGGCAATCGTCCTGTCCCGGAAGAACAGCGCGGCGACCGGAGGCAGCGCAGCACCCAGCAACATCGCAGTACCCGGCGGCAGCGCAGCACTCAGCGACAGCGCACCCACGGGAGCCACCCCCACGACCGGGGACAGCCCGGCCACGGGAGCGACCCCCACGACCGGGGACAGCGCGGCCCCCGGGAACGGCGCCCCCGGGAACGGCGCACCCCGGGACAGCAGGGGGCAGCGCTGATGCACCTCGTCTATCCGGCTGTGCTCGCAGCCCTCCTCTTCTGCACCGGGCTGTACGGAGTCCTCGCCCGCCGCAACGTCATCCTGATCCTGATGTCCGTCGAGCTGATGCTCAACGCCGTCAACCTCAACCTCGTCGCCTTCGACGTATGGCTGCGCGACAGGCTCCACTCCGGGCAGGCCCTCACCCTCTTCACGATCGCCATCGCCGCCGCCGAGATCGGCATCGGCCTCGCGATCGTCCTCGCGGTCCACCGGAACCGCGGTACGACGGACATCGACCAGCTCCGCGACACCGCCGAATCACCGGCCCCGGACGACCCGGAAGAACCCGACGACCCGGACGGCCCCGACGACCCGGGCGGCCCTGACGACCCCGGCCACCCGGACGGACCGGACGACCCCCACGGACCCGAACACCCCCACGGCCCCGACGACCCCCACGGAGACGCCCGCGAGGAGAAGGCAGAGGCTGCCGCGTGACCACGACGACCCTCGCCGTCCTCGTTCCCCTCCTTCCCTTCCTGGGAGCGGTGGCAGGACTCCTGCTCGGCCGTGTCGCGCCCGGATTCGTCCGGCCCCTGGCCATCCTTCCGACGCTCGCCGCAGCCGCGCTCGCCATCACCGTGGCCGTCCGGCAGAGCGGCGGGCGCCCCATCGAAGCGGCCACCCGGCTGACCCCCACCGGCTCCGTACCCGTCGACCTGTCCCTGTACATCGACGGCTTCGCCGCGCTCGTCGCCGTCCTGGTCGTGGTCGTCGCCGGATGCGTGCAGATCTACTCGACCGCGTACCTCCGCGACGACCCGCGCTACCCCTCGTACGCGGCGATCGTCTCGCTCTTCACCTCCGCGATGCTGCTCGTCGTCTACTCGGGCGACCTGATGGTGCTGCTCGTCGGCTGGGAGGTCATGGGTATCTGCTCGTACTTCCTCGTCGGCCACTACTGGGAGACCCCCGAAGCCCGCTCCGCCTCCCTCAAGGCGTTCCTGGTCACCAAACTCGGCGATGTCCCCTTTCTGATCGGCCTGTTCGCGCTCGCCACCGACGCCGGAACGTTCCGCATCACCGGCATCCTGCACACCGTCTCCGAAGGCGGGCTCCACCACCCGACAGTGACCGCCCTGCTGCTGCTCGCCGGCGTCGCCGGGAAGTCCGCGCAGTTCCCGCTGCACACCTGGCTGCCCGACGCGATGGCAGGCCCCACCCCCGTCTCCGCCCTGATCCACGCGGCCACCATGGTCGCCGCCGGTATCTACTTCACCGCCAGGCTGCTCCCTGTCTTCGCGGCGTCGGCCGCCGCCATGACCGTCCTCGCCGCCATGTCCGCCGTCACCATGATCGGATCGGCGCTCGCCGCCCTCGCCCAGGACGACATCAAACGCGTACTCGCCTACTCGACCATCGGCCAACTCGGCTATATGTCGGGCGCCCTGGCAGCCGGCGACCGCGGGGCCGCCGTCTTCCACCTCCTCTCGCACGGCGCGTTCAAAGCACTCCTCTTCCTCGGCGCCGGTGTCGTCATCCACGCCGCGGGCACCAACTCGCTGGCCGCCATGAGCCGCATGGACAACCTGCCCCGGCGCATCCCCGACGCCTTCTGGACGATGACGATCGCCCTGCTCGCACTCGCCGCGATCCCGCCCTTCGCCGGATTCTTCTCCAAGGAGTCCGTCCTCGGCGCCGCCGAGAACACCGCACTCGGCCACAGCGCCACCGCCCCGGCGGGCGCAGGCTGGACCGTGCTCGTCGCAGGACTCGTCACCGCCCTGCTGACCGCCGCCTACGCCACCCGGCTCTGGCTGCTCGCCTTCCGCGGCAAGGGCAACGAAGCCCCCGACCACGGCAAGCAGCCCCTCGCCATGAACGGTGTGCTCTGGCTCCTCGCCGTCCCCACCATCGGCTTCGGCCTCACCGCAGGACGCCTGTCCGGCTGGTTCGACGGCCACAGCCTCACCCCGACCCTCACCACCTCCGTCCTCGGAACCGGAGTCGCGCTCGTCGGCGGACTCGTCACCTACGGCACCTGGCGCCACACCACGGCCATGGCCCAACAGCCCCCGATCGGCGCCGTCACAGCCCACCCCGACGCCGACCCCGGCACCGTCGAAGCCGAAGCCATCGCGACCCACCGCTCCATCTACGGCAGCATCGCCTCGGCCCCCGACCCCCTCGACCCCGGCAGACTGCTCCTCGGCCCGCTCCACCGCCACGCGGCGTCCGGCTTCCACCTCGACGCCCTGTACACCGCCGTATGCGTACGCCCCGTACTCGCCGCGGCCCAACTGGTCCGCTTCCTGGACCGCGAGGTCATCGACACCTACGTACGCGGTGCGAGCGCCGCACCCCGCTGGCTGGGCGCCGCCTTCCGCCGCGCCCAGACCGGCAATCCGCAGACCTACCTCAGCGCCCTGCTCGCCGGATCCGTCGTCCTGGTGATCGCCGCCGTCGCCCTTGCCAACGCCTACGCCGGATCGTGAGCCGTGATCGATATCAGCGCGTCCGTGATGCAGTTCCTTCTGGCGTTCATCGTCGCCGCCCCGGCCATCGGCGCCGTCGCCGCGCTCCTGCCCGCACCGCCCGGACTCCGGGGCCGCTCACCCCGGCAGGCCGTACTGCGCCACGGTGTGATCGTCACCGGCGCCGTGCTCATCGCCGCGATCGTCCTCGCGCTCGGCTTCGACCGTGACCACCCGTCGAAGATGCAGGCCACCACTGACATCAGCTGGATCCCGGCGCTCCACGTCCGCATCCATCTCGGTACAGACGGCATCTCGCTCCCCCTCCTCGTACTGACCGCGCTGCTGACCTTCCTCTGCGCGCTCTACTCCTGCTTCAAGCTCCCCGCGGGCCCGTCCCCCAAGGCGTTCGTCGCGCTCGTCCTCCTCCTCGAATCGGGGACGCTCGCCACCTTCGCCGTCCTCGACCTGGTCCTCTTCTTCCTGGCCTTCGAGATGGTCCTCATCCCGATGTACTTCCTCATCGCCCGCTGGGGCGGCGCCGGACGCACCGCGGCCGCCCGGAAGTTCATCCTCTACACCCTGCTCGGCTCCGTCGTCATGCTGCTCGGTCTCCTCCTCATCGGCGTGAAGAGCGGCACACTCGACATGGTGGCACTCGCCACTGACAACGGCCGCGGCCTCACCCACGGCACCCAGGTCGTCGCGGTGCTCGCCATCGCCGCCGGCCTCGCCGTGAAGGCCCCGATGTGGCCGCTGCACAGCTGGCTCCCCGACGCCCACACCGCCGCCCCCACCGCGGGCTCGGTCCTCCTCGCCGGGGTCATGCTCAAGATGGGCACGTACGGACTGGTCCGCATCGCCCTGCCCGTCGCACCCGAGGGCATGCACACCTTCGCCCCCTACCTGGCGGCCTTCGCCGTCACCGGGATCATCTACGGATCGCTCGCCTGCCTCTCGCTCGCCCGGCGCGGCAACAGGGGCGACCTCAAGCGGCTCATCGCCTACTCGTCCGTCGGCCACATGGGATTCGTACTCCTCGGCATCGCCTCGATGACCCCCACCGGAGTCAACGGGGCGCTCTTCGCCAACATCGCGCACGGCCTCATCACCGGACTGCTCTTCTTCCTGGTGGGCGCGGTGAAGGACCGGCACGGCACCGCCGACCTGGACACGCTCGCCGGAGCGGCCGGCGCCGCCCTCTACGGCCGGGCCCCCCGGCTCGGCGGTCTCCTCGCCTTCGCCGCCGTCGCCTCGCTCGGCCTGCCGGGACTCGCCGGATTCTGGGGCGAGATGCTCACCATGTTCGGCGCCTTCGACCCGGCCGCGGGGCTCAGCCGTCCCGCCTTCCTCACCTTCATGTCCCTCGCTGCCCTTGGCACCCTGCTGACCGCCGCGTACCTCCTCCTCGTCGTACGCCGTGTCTGCATGGGCGGGACACCACCGCAGGCACAAGCCGCCACCGCCGGCACCCGGGAAGCCCCCGGCCACGCGCCCCGGAGCGACGGGCCCCGGAGCCACGCACCCCAGGCCCATGAGATCCCGGGCGCCCGGATCCAGGACGTCCAGGGTTACGAGCTCGCCACCTGGAGCCCCCTCGTCGTCCTCACCGTCCTCGCCGGACTGTGGCCCGCTGCCCTGCTCGGCCTCACCGACCCGGCCGTGCAGAAGCTCCTCGCAGGAGGCAAGGCATGAGCTCCCTCGTCCAGTCCGTCGACTGGCTCGCGATCGCGCCGCCCGTCATCGTCGCCGGGACCGCGCTGATCATCCTGGTCGCCGACCTCTTCGTCCCCGAACACCGCAAGCCGCTGCTCGGCTGGACCGCGGTCGCCGGGCTCGTCGCCGCCGTCCTCATGCTGCTGCCCCTGCGCCACGGCGACCGCTCCACCTTCTGCCTCACCACCGGAGGCGCGGCCTGCAGCTACACCGCGGACCACTTCACCCTCGCCATCCAGCTGCTCGTGCTCGGCGGCGCCCTGCTCACCGCTCTGCTCTCGATGAGCGACACCGGCGGCGACCGTCTCCCGGCCGGCGAGTTCTGGTTCCTGCTCCTCGCCTCCGCCTCCGGCGCCGCGCTGCTGCCCGCCTCCCGGGACCTCGCCACCCTCGTCGTCGCCCTCGAAGTGGCCTCCCTGCCGGCCTTCGCCCTCGTCGGCCTCAGACGCGGCGACCGCCTCTCGTCCGAAGCGGCCCTCAAGTTCTTCCTCTCGTCGGTCACCGCGACCGCCGTCACCCTGCTCGGCGTCAGCTTCGTCTACGCGGCCACCGGCACCCTGTACCTCACCCGTATCGCCACCGCCAGGACCGACCCGCAGCTCGACACCCTCGCCGAGGCCGGAGTCGTCCTCACCCTCGTCGGCTTCGCCTTCAAGACCGCCGCCGCGCCCTTCCACTTCTGGGTCCCCGACACCTACGCCGGGGCGCCGCTGCCCGTCGCCGCCTACCTCTCCGTCGTCGGCAAGGCCGTCGGCTTCTCCGGGCTGATCCTCGTGACCGTCGTCGCCTTCCCCGGCTACGCCGACATCTGGGGCCCCGCCGTCGCCGTACTCGCCGCCCTCACCATGACCGTCGGCAACACCGCGGCGCTGCGCCAGCGGGCCGCCCGCGCCCACAGCGCGGTCCGGCTCCTCGCCTGGTCCTCCATCGGCCAGGCCGGATATCTGCTCGTACCGGTCGCGGCCGCCGCGTACACCTCGGACGGTGAGATCGGCTCCACCGTCGCGTACGCCCTCATGTACGCCGTCGTGAACATCGGCGCCTTCGCCACCGTGGCGCTCGTCGCGCGCTCCTGCCCCGGCAGGCGCCTCGGCGACTACCGCGGCCTCTACGCCACCCGGCCCCTCACCGCCCTCGCGCTCGCCTTCTTCCTGCTCTGCCTGGCCGGGCTGCCTCCCGGCATCATCGGACTCTTCGCCAAGGTCACCGTCTTCCAGAGCGCGGTCGACGCGGGCCTCGGCTGGCTGGCCGTCGTCATGGCCGTCAACGTCGTCATCGCCCTCTCCTACTACCTCCGCTGGACGGCTGTGCTATTCCGCACACCCTCCGCGACGACAGCCACCCCCGCACCCGCCGCCACCGCCGGAACCCCGGCCGGCGAAACCCGTACAGGCCCCCGCATCCCCCTCCCGCTCACGCTCACCGTCGCCCTCACGGCCGCCGCCGGCGCCGTACTCTCCGTCGCCCCCCAGCTGGCCCTGCACTTCGCGTCCGGCAGCCTCTTCTGAGTTTTGCTACGGTCTTCGGCCGGGCGCACACCACGGACGGCGCTCCGGCGCACACTCCGGGGCACCGGCGGTACGACACCGGAGAGCACCACCCGATGGCCCGCCGCGGAGCCGTGCGCAGGGACTATGGGGCTACAGGGCTCTACGGGGCCACCGGGAACTACGAACGAGGAGCAAGCAGTGCTGAGCGGGTTCAAAGACTTCATCCTCCGCGGGAACGTCATCTCACTGGCCATCGGCCTCGCCGTGGGATCCGCCTTCACCGCGGTCGTCACCGCGCTCAGCACCGCCTTCATCACCCCCCTGATCGGCCTCGCCACCAGCTCCGCCATGGGCGACTTCAGCAAGGCCGAGTTCACCGTCGACGGCGCGCACTTCCGCTACGGGCTCCTCATCAACGCCGGAGTCGCCTTCCTGGTGACCGCCGCTGTCCTCTACTTCTGCGTCGTCGTCCCGCTGGCCAAGATCCAGTCCCGCTTCACCGCCGACAAGCCCATCGACATCAAGGCCGCCCTCCGCGACTGCCCGTACTGCTACACCGAGATCCCGGCCATCGCCTCCCGCTGCGCCCACTGCACCAGCCAGATCGAGCCCCTGCCGGAAGCCCTGGAACTGGCGAAGATCCCCGCCCAGGGCTGATCCACCCGTACGGCGCACACCACCGGACGCGCGCACAAGGGAACTAGCCTCCCTCGCCTGGCGTTGACCAGTGAGGGAGGGTCCACTGGACAGTGGACCGGACTGAGCGAAGGTTCCCCGCCGCACGATTTGGAGGGCGTACCGTGCACCGCCGGCACAACGGGCTGAGGACCGCAGTCCTCCTCGGGGGCCTCTCGGCCCTCCTCATCGTCATCGGCAGCTTCTTCGGCCGTACGGGCCTGATCGTCGCGCTCGTCGTCGCACTCGGCACCAACGCCTACGCCTACTGGAACAGCGACAAGCTCGCCCTGCGCGCCATGCGGGCCCGCCCTGTCAGCGAGTTCGAGGCCCCGGCGCTCTACCGGATCGTCCGCGAGCTCTCCACCGCGGCCCGCCAGCCCATGCCCCGGCTCTACATCTCGCCGACCCAGGCGCCGAACGCCTTCGCCACCGGGCGCAATCCGCGCAACTCCGCGGTCTGCTGCACCGAGGGCATCCTCCAGATCCTCGACGAACGCGAACTGCGCGGCGTCCTCGGCCATGAGCTCAGCCATGTCTACAACCGCGACATCCTGATCTCGTCGGTCGCCGGCGCCCTGGCCTCCGTCGTCATGTTCCTCGTCAACTTCGCCTGGCTGATCCCCGTCGGCCGCTCCGAGGACGACGAGGGCCCCGGCCTCATCGGTATGCTGCTGATCATGATCCTGGGCCCGCTGGCCGCGTCCCTCATCCAACTGGCCGTCAGCCGCTCACGCGAGTACGAGGCCGACGCGTCGGGCGCCCAGCTCACCGGTGACCCGCTCGCTCTCGCGGGCGCCCTGCGCAAGCTCGACGCCGGTACGAAACAACTGCCGCTGCCCCCCGAGCCCCGGATCGAGACCGCGAGTCACATGATGATCGCGAACCCTTTCCGTCCCGGTCAGGGACTGTCCAAGATGTTCTCCACGCACCCGCCCATGACGGAGCGCATCTCCCGACTCGAACAGATGGCAGGCCCCCGTCCATGAAGACCATCCTCAACGTCATCTGGCTCATCCTCTGTGGCTTCTGGCTGTTCCTCAGCTATGTGCTCGCGGGTGCGTTGCTCTGCGTCACGATCATCGGCATCCCCTTCGGGATCGCCGCGTTCCGTATCGGGGTCTACGCGCTCTGGCCCTTCGGCTACATGGCGGTGGACCGCTCCGACGCCGGCGCCCCCTCCTGCGTGGGCAACGTCCTGTGGCTGGTCCTGGCCGGCTGGTGGCTCGCGCTCGGCCATATCGTCACCGGGATCGCCCTGTGCGTCACGATCATCGGGATCCCGCTCGGTATCGCGAACTTCAAGCTGATTCCCCTCTCCCTGATGCCCCTGGGCAAGGAGATCGTCCCCACGGACCAGCCCTTCACCGCCCGCTGAGCCGGACCGGACAGCTTCCCCCGGGCCCGCACCAGGACCACAGGTCGCGGTGCGGGCCCCGCCACGACCTGCGACGCAACCAGCCATGCCGCCCCGGCGTCCCTGTTTAAGACACCGAACGTAAGGCAGGCTCTGCTCATGGGAATCATCAGTTGGATCATCCTCGGACTGCTCGCAGGAGCCATCGCCAAGATCCTGCTCCCCGGCCGTGACCCGGGCGGCATCGTCGGCACCACCCTGATAGGCATCGTGGGGGCCTTCATCGGCGGCTGGGGCGCCTCCCATTTCTTCCACCACCCGGTGACCAAGCACTTCTACGACGGCGCGACCTGGATCTCCGCCATCGCGGGCGCCCTGGTCCTGCTGATCGTCTACCGGCTGCTCTTCGGCAACTCCCGCTCACACCGCTGACCGTGTACCGGCCCCGGACCCCGCGTACCGGAGTACCCGGGGCGCCGGACACCACCGGTCATCCGCGGCCGGCCGGGCCTCCGAGCCCTGTCTCCCGCAGTGTGATGTTCAACCGTCCGCCCCGCAGCCCCACCGCCGGATCAGCCGTCCCGGGGAGGACCTTCGGCACACCGTGGTACGCGAACCGCGAAGGTCCTCCGAAGACGAAGAGATCCCCGGACGCCAGCTCTACATCCGTATAGGGCCGCCCCCGCCCCTCCGGATTCCCGAACCGGAAGACGCACGTATCGCCCAGGCTCAGGGACACCACCGGGGCGGCGCACCGCTCCTCACGGTCCTGGTGCATACCCATCCGCGCGTCACCGTCGTAGAAGTTCACCAGCGCCGCATCGGGCGCGTACCCGGCACCGGCACCCCTGGTCTCCCGGGCATCTCCGGTCCCCCTGGCACCCGCGGTCTCCCGGGCACCCGCGGTCTCCCGGGTGCCCCCCGCGTCCCGGGCGCCCCTGGTCTCCCCGGCACAGCCGGCCTCCCCGTAGGCCTCCGTCACCGCGGACCGCCCCAACTCCGCCAGCCACTCCGGGAGTTCGGCCACCCGTGCGCCGTTCACATCATCGGCGGTCCGTGCGTACCGGTACGGCTGCCAGTGCCACCCCAGACACACCGTCCGTACGGACATCACGCCCCCGCCCGGCAACCGCGTATGCCGCAGCGGCACAGGCCCCCGCGCCCACTCCCGGCACGCCGCGACCAGCTCCCCTTGGCGCTCCACCGACAGCCACTCCGGCACATGCACCGCCCCGGGAGCGACCTCCGCCCGGTCCCGCGGAAACAGCCCGGTCATACCCCGGCACCCGCCCCGCCGTCCCGGCCGCCCCAGCGCCGCGTTCCGCCCCAGCGCTGATTGCGGCCCCAGCGCCCAGTGCGCCCCCGGCGCCCCGTTCGGCCCCAGCGCCCCGCCCTCACGACGCCGGTACCCCTTCGAGCCCCAGCAGCCACCGCTTGCGCTCCAGCCCGCCCGCGTAACCGCGCAGCGCCCCGTCCGCCCCGATCACCCGGTGGCACGGCCGTACGACCAGCAGGGGATTGCGCCCGATCGCGGTGCCCACGGCCCGCACTCCGGCGCCCGCGAGCCCGATGCGCCCCGCCAGCTCCCCGTACGAGACCGTGGCGCCGTACGGCAGACCGTCCAGCGCCGCCCACACCCGCTGCTGGAACGCGGTGCCACCGGCCGCGTAATCGATCGCGAAGCGGGTCGACCCACCGGTGAAGTAGGCCCGCAGCTGTTCGGTGATCCAGTCGAAGGCGGCCGGATCCCGCCGCCACCCCGCCCCGGCAGCGTCCTCGGCGGTCACCCCGCCCTTCTGTCCCGGCACGGACAGCGAGGCCAGCGCCACACCGCCGCGTGCTTCGGCCGACTCCTCGCCCACCAGCAGCAGCTCACCGAGCGGACTGTCGGCCGTCGTGTAGACCGTCATCGGTCGCTCCCTTCCTCGCAGCGCCCCGGCGGCAGTTCCACCGGGACACCTACGAGTCTGCGATCCCCCGACCATCCGGACCGGCGGATTTCGGACGCCACATGTCCCGCCGGACAGCGGCAGCGCCGGATCGCCGTAGCGTCGGACCGCCGGGGGAGCAGGAGATCAGCGGTAGTTCACGAACTGCAGCGCGAAGTCGAAGTCCTTGCCCTTCACCAGCGCCTGCACGGCCTGCAGATCGTCCCGGCTCTTGGAGCTGACCCGCAGCTCGTCGCCCTGGACCTGCGCCTTGACGCCCTTCGGGCCCTCGTCGCGGATGACCTTCGCGACCTTCTTGGCGTTGTCCTGCGAGATGCCCTCCTCGATGGAGGCGAAGATCTTGTACTCCTTGCCGGACAGCTGCGGCTCGCCCGCGTCCAGCGCCTTGAGCGAGATCCCGCGCTTGATCAGCTTGGTCTGGAAGACATCGAGAATCGCGGTGACCCGCTCCTCGGTGTTCGCCTGCATCAGGATCTTCTCGCCCGACCAGTCGATCGAGGCGCCGACGTTCTTGAAGTCGTAACGCTGGGAGATCTCCTTGGCGGCCTGGTTGAGGGCGTTGTCGACCTCTTGCCGCTCGACCTTCGAGACGATGTCGAAACTGGAGTCGGCCATGTCCTGTGGCTCCTTGTATCGGGGTGCGATGAATCGGATGTGGTGAAACGGATGTACTGAATCCGGTGTGCTGAAACGGGTGCGCCGAGGGGGACGACCGGCGTCCCGGCCTGCTGCGCGCAAGCCTAAGCGCTGCGCCACGGCCGCCCCCGCCCGTCCCTGATCAACCGGGTGGCGAAGCACCCCGGGTCATCAGGTATCGTTTACGTCGTTGCCACGGAGTCCCGCGACACAGCGGTTCCGTAGCGGCAAACCCCCGGCGGTGTGCCCGAGTGGCCAAAGGGAGCAGACTGTAAATCTGCCGGCTCAGCCTACCCAGGTTCGAACCCTGGCGCCGCCACCGGAATCAGCCTCTGACCAGCATGTCTGGTCAGAGGCTTTCTGGTTTTCCGGGGCTTTCCGGGGCTTTCCGGCTTTCTGGCTTTCTGGTTTTCCGGCGGTCCGAGCCCGTGCCTCGCCGCTACGGCTTTCCGCGCGGCCGGCAGCTACGGCTGCGCCCCGGCGTCCGCGAGCCGGAAGGCCAGCTCCGTCTCCCACTTGGACATGTCCGGCTCCTCCCGCGGATCCGTCTTGTAGATCTCCAGCCGGCAGCCCCACTCCTCGACCACGTCGGCCTTCTCCACGTCCCACTCCATGCCGCGCGCCGCGGCATACTCCAGTAGGCCCGCCGTCACCCCCAACAGCTCATCCGGGTGCCCGATATGGGTGACCGTCAGATACCGGCCGGCGGGCAGTGTCCCGGCGAAGACCTCACCCGTGTCGGCGTCCATGGAGTCGGTGCCCCCGGCCGCGCCCTCCGGTGGACGCGCCACCGGTACGCCCGCCTCGACCTCCATACCGCGTTCCACGTCGATGACGTCGTACCGGAAGAACGGCGCACCCGCTGGTTCGATCCCGCGTTCCGCGAGCCAGCCGAACACCTCGGACAGCCGGTCGGCGACCACCGGGAACGTGTCCATGGTGACGGTCTCCTTGATCGCCGCGTACGGCTGCGCCGCCCGCTCGGCGGCCACGGGTGGGTTCTGCATCAGTTGCCCGCCACATCCTTCACGGCGACCGACACCGGCACCGAGCCGCCGATCAGCTCCAGGGTCAGACCCGCCGTCGCCGGGGTCTCGATCAACTCGGCCAGTACCGCGGCCACATCGTCGCGGGGGACCTCGCCCCGGCCGGTCGTGGCCTCCAGGCGTACCTGCCCGGTGCCCGCTCCGTTCGTCAGCGCGCCGGGGCGCAGCACGGTGCAGTCGAGAGTGCGCCGGGCGCGTACGGCGTCGTCTGCCGCGCCCTTGGCCCGGAGGTAGGCGTCGAAGACCTCGTCGCCCCGGTGGGCGGTGTCGGCGCCCATGGCCGAGACGATGAGATACCGGCGTACGCCCGCCTGTTCGGCGGCGTCCGCGAGCTTGACCGCCGCGTCGCGGTCCACGGTGTCCTTGCGCTCGACGGTGCTGCCGGGGCCCGCGCCCGCCGCGAAGACCACCGCGTCGGCGCCCGACACCGCCTGGGCGACCTGGTCGACGGTGGCCGATTCCAGGTCCAGGACGACCGGCTCGGCCCCGGCGGATCTCAGGTCGTCGGCCTGTCCGGCGGCGCGGATGATGCCCGCGACCTCGTCACCGCGCGCGGCGAGCAACCGCTCCAGCCGCAGCGCGATCTGACCGTGTCCACCTGCGATGACAATGCGCATGTTTCCGACGGTACGCTCCGGCGGCCCCGCGCGCTCAGGAACCCCGTACGGAGGCCTCGGATACACCACTTGCGCGAGTGGCGGCCTGGCGGGCCGGGCCCGAGCACCCGCCGACGCCCCACGCTGGGGCGCCGTGCTCGGAGGCCGCGCTCAGGCGCCGGGGCCGGTCCGCCCCTGGCGCGGCAGTCCGAGCGTGCCGGGTGCGGTCGAGTCGCAGTACTCGCGCACCGCGTTGGTCCGTGCCACGACCCGCCCGCGGTGGATGACGATCCTGCTGTACGCGAGGGACAGCACCGCGGAGAGCTGGTCGCCGCGTACGGCGAGGAGCTCGGCGGGGAAGCCCGCCTCCACCCGCACCTCGGGGAGCGCCATGGCCTCGCGCGGCGCCGAACTGACCGCGCCGTACGCCTCGTCGGGCCGTAGCCCGCTCTGGGACGCCAGCAGATACGCGGCCTCCAGCGGGTCCCCGCGGCCGACCGGATTGGTCAGGTCGCGCAGCGCGCCGCTGCCCGCGGCGACCCGTACCCCCGCGGAGCGGAGCAGTCGTACGGGCGCGGTCCCGCGGCTCTCGACGCCGCCGCACCCGCCCTGCGGCTGGCAGACCACGGTGACGCCCGCGGCGGCAAGCCGCCCCGCCGCACGGACCGCGGTGTCGTGCGGAAGCCGGGAGAGCCCGCCGCAGGGGCCGATGGCGACGCCGGGGCGCAGCCCGCCGCACATGGCGGCGAGCCGGGCCAGCCGGGCCGGGTCGTCACCCTCGGTGTGCAGATCGACGGCGCAGCCGTGCTCGGCGGCGACTTCGAGGACGGCCTGGGTGTATCCGGTCGGGTCGGGATCGAGGTCCGGGCAGCCCCCGACCACCGTGGCGCCCATCTTTACGGCGTCGTGCAGCATGGCGAGGCCGTCCGCGCCCGCGACGCCGGTGAGCAGCCGGGGTACGGCGACCGTGGTGAGGTCGGTGAGCCCGCGCAGCGACCGCCGGGCCTGGAGTACGGCCTCCATCGCGCCGAGCCCTTGGACGTCCCCGATCCGGATGTGCGAGCGCAGCGCGGTGGCCCCGTGTCCGAGCTGGAGCAGGGCGGCTTCGGTGGCGCGGCGCTGGATGTCGGAGACCGCCCCGCTGGTGTCCGGCCCCGGACCCGGCCCGGCGACGGCGGTGAGGGCGGTGTCGCTGTGGGCGTGCGGTTCGGCGGGCGCGGGGAGCAGCAGATAGCCGTCGAGCTCGATACGGGGGGCGGCGGAGGCGCGGGAGCCGGGCACGGTGAGGCTGCCGGCGGTGCCCACGGCTTCGATGTACCCCTGGCTGATGCTGACGTCCACGGTGCGGCCGTCGGCCAGGCGGGCCCCGCGAAGCAGGAGCGCGGTGGTGTCTGCGGTGGCTCCTTCGGGAGGCCGCGGCTGGCTGTCGGGCATCGCGCTCCTGGGTACTGGGCCGGGCGTGACGTGCGAGGTCACGCAGCGTGAAGCGAGCCTATGGGGAAGGCTGGCCCCGCTTCGAGGAGGGGCGGATTAGTCGTACTGGGAGTGACTCCGGTGGCCGACGGGCCTTGTGGGCCGAACGGCGGTGGAAGGGGCTGGTGGGAGCCGGGCGGGAGGCGGGACGGCGTGGTGGAGAGAGGGCCGGGAGAGGGGTGAAGAGAGGGCCGGGAGAGGACGGGGAGAGGGGTGGAGAGAGGGCCGGGCGAGGGGCCCTCATAAGGATTTGGGCGACGGCGAATGACCGTGTAATGTCTTCATCGCTCGCCCCAATAGCTCAGTCGGTAGAGCGTCTCCATGGTAAGGAGAAGGTCTACGGTTCGATTCCGTATTGGGGCTCTGGTGCGGGAGCCCTCACCTTCGGGTGAGGGATTCCGTAGCAAAGCGGTGTAGCTCAGTCGGTAGAGCAAGCGGCTCATAATCGCTGTGTCACCGGTTCAAGTCCGGTCACCGCTACACACGGTAGCCGATGGTGGGCTCGGTCCTTCGATCGGCTACTCTTTTATGCGTTCATCCGTCCATCCGTCCAAGGAGCACTCACGTGGCTGCCACCGACGTCCGCCCGAAGATCACGCTGGCCTGCGTGGAGTGCAAGGAGCGGAACTACATCACCAAGAAGAACCGGCGTAACGACCCGGACCGTCTTGAGATGAAGAAGCACTGCCCGCGCTGTAACTCGCACACCGCGCACCGCGAAACCCGCTGACCCGAGCTTTCTCCACGGGTACAGCTCTCCACAGGCACAGACATGAGGTCGCCCCCTAGCGGGGGGCGGCCTCATGTCATTTCTGCGGTTACTCGCGGTTATTGTGATTCTTTCTGATTCCCGGCACTCCACCAGGAGGTAGTGAGCCATGGCGCTCGACCAGTCGTTCGTGGGGCGGACCTATCCGCCCTCCGCGCCGTACGAGGTGGGCCGGGAGAAGATCCGCGAGTTCGCCGAAGCGGTGGGCGACCCGAATCCCGCGTACACCGACACGGAGGCGGCGAAGGCGCTCGGGCATGCCGATGTCATCGCCCCGCCGACGTTCGTCTTCTCGATCACCTTCAAGGCCGCGGGCGTCGTCGTGCAGGATCCGCAGCTGGGTCTGGACTACACGCGGGTGGTGCACGGCGACCAGAAGTTCGCCTACCGGCGCCCGGTCCGGTCCGGGGACCGGCTGACGGTCACTTCGACCATCGAAGCGATCAAGTCCCTTGCCGGAAACGACATCATTGATATTCGCGGTGAGGTGCACGACGAGTCAGGTGAGCTCGTCGTGACGGCGTGGACGAAGCTGGTCGCGCGTGCGGCCGGGGAGGCGTGACGGTGGCAGCGAAGATCTCCTACGAGAGCGTCGAGGTCGGCACCGAGCTGCCGGCGCAGTCGTTCCCGGTGTCGCGGGCGACGCTGGTGCAGTACGCGGGTGCCTCCGGCGACTTCAACCCGATCCACTGGAACGAGAAGTTCGCGGTGGAGGTCGGACTCCCCGATGTCATCGCACATGGGATGTTCACCATGGCCGAGGCGGTCCGGGTGGTGACCGACTGGGTCGGCGACCCGGGCGCGGTCGTGGAGTACGGCGTCCGCTTCACCAAGCCGGTCGTCGTCCCGAACGACGCCGACGGCGCAGTGATCGAGGTCAGCGCCAAGGTCGGAGCCCTCGTCGGTGAGCCCGACGACAGAACGGTGCGGGTGGACCTGACGGCGATGAGCGACGGCAAGAAGGTACTGGGCATGTCCCGCGCCGTGGTGCGCCTCGCCTGAGGCGCGGTGCCGGGGGCCGTGCGGGCCCGGCGCGCGGCGGCGGAAGCCGTGGTGTGCTGACACGGGCAGGGGGCGCTCGCGTGGGCGGGCGCCCCTTGCCGCGTACCGGAACGGTCCGGGCGGGCGGCCGCGCCCTTCGTCCGCGCATGGGGATGGGTCCGGGCGGGCGGCCGTCAGCGCCTCTTGACTTAGTTAGTTATCAGCCACTAACTTACTCGTATGGTCAGGATGAGCGCAGAGGAGCGGCGCGAGAGCGTCATCCGCGCGGCGATGGTCGAATTCGCCCGCGGTGGCTATCGCGGCACCTCCACCGAGGTGATCGCCAAGCGGGTGGGCGTCTCCCAGCCGTATCTCTTCCGGCTCTTCCCGAACAAGGAGGCCATTTTCCTGGCGGCGTCCGAGCGCTGTGTCGAGGAGACCACGGCCGTCCTCACGAGGGCGGCGGACGGGTTGGCGGCGGAGGAGGCCCTCCATGCCATGGCGCGGGCCTACCAGTCGCTCATCGCCGAGGACCCGGACAAGCTGCTGATGCAGATGCAGGTCTATGTGGCGGCGGCCTCCGCGGCGGCGTCGGGGGACCGTGAGTTCGGGGAGGCGGCGCGTGCCGCGTGGATGGGGCTGTACGACGCGGTTCATCTGGCTCTGGGCGCCGACGTCGACGAGACGACGACGTTCCTGGCGTACGGGATGCTGGTCAACACGCTGGTCGCGCTGGGGTTCGCCCCGGAGCACCGGGTGTGGACCGGCTTCTACGACTCGGCGCAGCCCAAGAAGTGAGTGAGCGGCGGCACTACTGAGGGCCCCGGTGGGGGAGCATCCGGACCCATGGCCGCGAAACTTAGTAATCAATAACTAATCAAGCCGGACGGACCACCGCCCGGCCCGCCAGCAGGGGGAGAAGTGAACGGACCGACAGCCCGGCGCGCAGGCGCCACCTGGGCTCTGATCATCACCAGCGTCGCGGGATTCATGGCGGCCCTCGACAACCTCGTCGTCACCACAGCACTGCCCTCGATCCGCCAGGATCTCGGCGGCGCGCTGAAAGACCTCCAGTGGACGGTGAACGCGTACACGCTCACCTTCGCCGTCCTGCTCATGTTCGGCGCCGCCCTCGGCGACCGGTTCGGCAGGCGCAGGCTCTTCCTCACCGGCCTCACGGTCTTCACCGGCGCCTCGGCCGCGGCGGCCCTCGCCCCGGGGATCGCCCCGCTCATCGCCGCCCGTGCCGTGCAGGGCCTCGGCGCCGCGGTCATGATGCCGCTCACCCTGACCCTGCTCACCGCCGCCGTACCCGCCGCGCGCCGGGGCGCCGCCCTCGGGATCTTCAGCGCCGTCACCGGCCTCGCCGTGGCCAGCGGCCCGCTCATCGGCGGCTCCCTCACCGAGCACCTCTCCTGGCAGTGGATCTTCTGGCTCAATGTGCCGGTCGGCCTCGCCCTGCTCCCGCTCGCCCGGCTGCGCCTCGCCGAATCGCGCGGACCCGGCGCCCGGCTCGACATTCCCGGCACCCTCCTGGTCAGCGGCGGCCTGTTCGGTGTCGTCTACGCCCTCGTCAACGGGCAGACGGACGGCTGGTCCAGTACGCCGATCCTCACCAGCCTCCTCGCCGGTCTCGCCCTACTGGCCGGCTTCGTCCACCACGGCTTCCACCACGCCCGCCCCATGCTCCCCATGCGGCTCTTCCGCAACCGCGCCTTCGCAGGGATCAACGGCGCGTCCCTGCTGATGTTCCTGGGCATGTTCGGCTCGATATTCCTGCTGAGCCAGTTCTTCCAGGGCGTCCTGGGCTACTCGCCGACCCAGGTCGGACTGCGGATGCTGCCCTGGACCGGGATGCCGCTGATCATCGCGCCGTTCGCGGGCGCCCTCTCCGACCGGATCGGCGGCCGGCCCGTCGTCGCCGCGGGCCTCGCGCTCCAGGCGGCCGGGCTCGCGCTCTTCGCGCTGCTCATCGGCCCGGACGTGTCGTATCCGACGATCCTCCCGGCACTGATGCTCGGCGGAGCCGGCATGGCGCTGTACTTCGCCCCCGCGTCCAGCGTGGTCATGTCCAGCGTCCGCCCCGCCGAGCAGGGCATCGCGTCCGGCGCCAACAACGCCCTGCGCGAGGTCGGCGGCGCGCTCGGCATCGCCGTCCTGGGCGCGGTCTTCGCGGCCCGCGGCGGATACGGAACGCCCGCCTCCTTCACCGACGGGACAGTCCCCGCCCTGTGGATCGGCGCCGCAGCGGTCGCGGTCGCGGCGCTCGTCGCCCTGCTGATCCCGCGGCGCGGCGCACCGGGGCCCGCGGACCTGGCACCGGAGCCCGGCACGGACCGCGAGACGGCCGCCGTCCGAGCCGCCGCCTGAGCCGCCGCCTGAGCCGCTCGCCTGAGCCGCCGTCCGAGCCGCTCGCCCGAGTCACCCGTACGTGAATGATCCTCCGCACCAGAACGGCCCCGCCCGACCGGCGGGGCCGTTCTCGTACGCTGGGCCCGTGCAGGAACTCCTTGAAGCCCCACTCGCCCCCCTGACCACCTTCCGCCTCGGCGGCCCCGCGACCCGGCTGGTCACGGCGGAGACCGACGCCGAAGTCGTCGAGGCCGTCCGGGAGGCCGACGCCGAAGGCACCCCGCTGCTCGTCATCGGCGGCGGCTCCAATCTGGTCATCGGCGACAAGGGGTTCGCCGGCACCGCCCTGCGGATCGCGACACGCGGCTTCTCGCTCTCCGGTACGGCGCTGGAACTCGCGGCCGGCGAGACCTGGAGTGACGCCGTCACCCGTACCGTCGAAGCCGGACTCGCGGGCATCGAGTGCCTGGCCGGGATCCCCGGCTCCGCCGGTGCCACCCCGATCCAGAACGTGGGGGCGTACGGCCAGGAGATCTCGTCGACCCTCACCGAGGTCGTCGCGTACGACCGTACGACCGGCGAGACGGTCACCCTCTCGAACGCCGAGTGCCGGTTCTCGTACCGTCACAGCCGCTTCAAGGCCGAACCCGACCGCTATGTGGTGCTCCGGGTGCGTTTCGCGCTCGAAGACGCGGACGGGCTCTCGGCGCCCGTCAAGTACCCGGAGACGGCCCGCGTCCTCGGGGTCGAGGCGGGCGACCGGGTACCGGCGGCGACGGTCCGCGAGACCGTGCTGAAGCTGCGCGCGGGCAAGGGCATGGTGCTGGACGCCGACGACCACGACACCTGGTCGGCCGGATCGTTCTTCACCAATCCGATCCTCGACGACACCCAGTTCGCCGCGTTCCTGGCGCGCGTGCGCGAGCGACTCGGAGCGGAGACCGCGCCGCCCGCCTTCCCGGCGGGGGAGGGACTGACCAAGACATCGGCGGCCTGGCTGATCGACCGGGCGGGCTTCACCAAGGGGTACGGCACCGGCCCCGCCCGTATCTCCACCAAGCACACACTCGCCCTCACCAACCGGGGCCGGGCCACCACCGAGGACCTGCTCGCACTCGCCCGCGAGGTGGTCGCGGGGGTGCACGAGGCGTTCGGCGTGACCCTGGTCAACGAGCCGGTGACGGTCGGCGTCAGCCTGTAACCGGGGCCGGGGCCGGGGCCGGGGCCGGAGCCGGGGCGGGAGGCTGCGGCCGCCCGCCCCTCATAGGCGTACGCACATACGCACGCACGTACATACATACGCGGGCTCAGCCGGCAAGCCAGTCGTCGATGCCGGAGAGCAGCTTCCGCCGGACATCTACGGGCGCCGCCGAGCCGAGCACCGACTGCCGCGCCAGCTCGGCCAGTTCGGCGTCGGTGAAACCCTGCGCCCGCGCCAGCTCGTACTGGGCCGCCAGCCGCGACCCGAACAGCAGCGGGTCGTCCGCACCGAGCGCCATCGGCACCCCGGCCTCGAACAGCTTTCGCAGGGGTACGTCCTCGGGCTTCTCGTAGACGCCGAGCGCCACGTTCGACGCCGGGCAGACCTCACAGGTCACCCCGCGCTCGGCCAGCCGCCGCAGCAGCATCGGGTCCTCCGCCGCCCGCACCCCGTGCCCGATCCGCGCCGCGTGCAGATCGTCCAGACAGTCCCGCACCGACGAGGGCCCGCTCAGCTCACCTCCGTGCGGTGCCGCCAGCAGACCGCCCTCCCTGGCGATCGCGAACGCCCGGTCGAAGTCCCTCGCCATACCCCGGCGTTCGTCGTTGGAGAGACCGAAACCGATCACCCCGCGGTCCGCGTACCGCACCGCCAGCCGCGCCAGGGTCCTGGCGTCCAGCGGGTGCTTCATCCGGTTCGCGGCGACCACCACGCGTATGCCGAGCCCGGTCTCCCGCGACGCCGCGTCCACCGCGTCCAGGATGACTTCGAGCGCCGGGATGAGCCCGCCGAGGAACGGGGCGTACGACGTGGGGTCCACCTGGATCTCCAGCCACCCCGAGCCGTCCGCGACATCCTCCTGGGCGGCCTCGCGCACCAGCCGCTGGATGTCGTCGGGGGTGCGCAGACAGGACCGCGCGATGTCGTACAGCCGCTGGAAGCGGAACCAGCCGCGCTCGTCGGTGGCCCGCAGCTTCGGAGGCTCACCGCCGGTCAGTGCCTCAGGCAGGTGCACGCCGTATCTGCCGGCCAGCTCCAGCAGCGTGGTGGGCCGCATCGAACCGGTGAAGTGCAGGTGCAGATGGGCCTTGGGCAGCAGCCGGATGTCACGTACTCGCTCCATCCAAGGATCCTGCCGTACGGAACCGCCGCACCGGTAGCCGCTTTCCCCCAACGAGGAGACGGCCGAACGAAGAAACGGGCCCCCGGTGAGAACCGGAGGCCCGTTTTTCGGCAGTCGGCCCGTGTCAGTCCGTCGCCTCGGCCAGCAGCTTCTGGATCCGGGAGACGCCCTCGACCAGGTCCTCGTCACCGAGCGCGTACGACAGACGCAGGTACCCGGGTGTGCCGAACGCCTCACCGGGGACCACGGCGACCTCGACCTCGTCCAGGATCAGCGCGGCCAGCTCCACCGAGCTCTGCGGGCGCTTGCCGCGGATCTCCTTGCCGATGAGCGCCTTCACCGACGGGTACACGTAGAACGCGCCCTCCGGCTCAGGGCAGAGCACACCGTCGATCTCGTTGAGCATCCGCACGATGGTCCTGCGGCGCCGGTCGAAGGCGGTACGCATCTCGACGACGGCCTCCAGGTCCCCCGACACTGCGGCGAGCGCGGCCGCCTGCGAGACGTTGGAGACGTTGGAGGTGGCGTGCGACTGCAGATTGGTCGCGGCCTTCACGACGTCCTTCGGGCCGACGATCCACCCCACGCGCCAGCCGGTCATGGCGTACGTCTTGGCCACGCCGTTGACCACGATGCACTTGTCGCGCAGCTCGGGCACGACGGCGGGCAGCGAGGTGAACTCGGCGTCGCCGTAGATCAGGTGCTCGTAGATCTCGTCCGTCAGTACCCACAGGCCGTGCTCGACGGCCCAGCGGCCGACGGCCTCGGTGTCGGCGCGGCTGTAGACGGCGCCCGTCGGGTTGGAGGGCGAGACGAAGAGGACGACCTTCGTCCGCTCCGTACGGGCGGCCTCCAGCTGCTCGACGGAGACCCGGTAGCCGGTGGTCTCGTCGGCGACGACCTCGACCGGGACACCGCCCGCGAGCCGGATCGACTCGGGGTACGTGGTCCAGTACGGGGCCGGGACGATGACCTCGTCGCCCGGGTCGAGGATCGCGGCGAACGCCTGGTAGATGGCCTGCTTGCCGCCGTTGGTGACGAGCACCTGGGCTGCCTCGACCTCGTAGCCCGAGTCGCGCAGGGTCTTGGCGGCGATGGCGGCCTTCAGCTCGGGGAGCCCCCCGGCCGGGGTGTAACGGTGGTACTTCGGGTTGCGGCAGGCCTCGATCGCGGCCTCGACGATGTATCCGGGCGTGGGGAAGTCGGGCTCACCGGCACCGAAGCCGATCACCGGTCGCCCGGCGGCCTTCAGCGCCTTCGCCTTGGCGTCGACGGCCAGGGTGGCGGACTCGGAGATGGCACCGATGCGGGCGGAGACCCTGCGCTCGGTCGGAGGAGTTGCGGCGCTCATGGGGCCCATGGTCCCAGACCGGAATCGGACTCGGCACACAGGTTTCGATGGGCGGACACCGGGCCGGACCCCGGCCCGGCGGACGACCGGACAACAGCCGTACGCCGCGCGGGAACCGGGCCGGAACCGGGCCGCGACCGTAAGGACACGGGCCGGCCGGGGCCGTCCCGGCCGAAGCTGTTCGACGTCAGGCCCCCGACCACGTACACTCACTCGTCGTTGGCCTCCACCAGCCGGCCGGCCGAGCGCACTCCGTGCACCTGGTCGGATGCGGTAGGTTGGGGGAACCACAAAGGGTCGTAGCTCAATTGGTAGAGCACTGGTCTCCAAAACCAGCGGTTGGGGGTTCAAGTCCCTCCGGCCCTGCTACACACACCTTCGCCAGGCTGTGTGCGCATGTACGTACATCTATGCACCGCCGTGCGGCTCCACCGGGCGCGGCACGGCCACGACCCGGAATCAGGTGAGAGATCGTGACGGACGCCGTCGGCTCCATCGACGTGCCTGATGCGCAGGATGAAGCGCCGGAGTCGAAGAAGGCGCGCAAGGGCGGGAAGCGCGGCAAGAAGGGGCCCTTCGGCCGCCTCGCGCTCTTCTACCGCCAGATCGTCGCGGAACTGCGCAAGGTCGTCTGGCCGACTCGTAGCCAGCTCTCGACCTACACCACCGTGGTGATCGTTTTTGTCGTCATCATGATCGGCATCGTGACCGTGATTGACTATGGCTTCAACCAGGCCGCCAAGTACGTCTTTGGCTGATCCGCGAAAGACGCCGGGAGCGGCGTCTTTTTCGCATGTTCCACCCGATTTGTATCCAGGAAGAAGCAGCCACCGTGTCTGACCCGAACCTGAACGAGGCCGTCGAGCCGGGCGAAAGCTTCGAGTCCGCAGAGGACGAGCTCGACATCGTCGAGGCGGCAGACGCTGTGGAGCCGGACCGGGCCGAAGCCGCCGACGCCGTCGCCGGTGAGCCCGCCGAGGAGTCCGCCGTGCACGCCGAGGGCGACGCCGAGGCCGTGGCGGAGACCGCCGACGACGCCCAGGCCGCCGCCGATGTGGCAGCCGCCGCGGAAGAGGCCGAGGACGAGGAGGCCGCCGAGGCCGCCGCCGACGTGCCCCCGGTCGACCCGGTCGAGGCCCTGCGCCAGGAGCTCCGCGGTCTGCCCGGCGAGTGGTACGTCATCCACACGTACGCCGGTTACGAGAAGCGTGTGAAGGCCAACCTGGAGCAGCGCGCCGTCTCGCTGAACGTCGAGGAGTTCATCTACCAGGCCGAAGTGCCCGAGGAAGAGATCGTCCAGATCAAGAACGGCGAGCGCAAGAACGTCCGCCAGAACAAGCTTCCCGGTTACGTCCTGGTCCGGATGGACCTCACCAACGAGTCCTGGGGCGTCGTCCGTAACACCCCCGGAGTCACCGGCTTCGTCGGCAACGCCTACGACCCGTACCCGCTGACGCTCGACGAGATCGTCAAGATGCTCGCCCCGGAGGCCGAGGAGAAGGCCGCCCGCGAGGCCGCCGAGGCCGAGGGCAAGCCGGCTCCGGCCCGCAAGGTCGAGGTCCAGGTGCTCGACTTCGAGGTCGGCGACTCGGTCACCGTCACGGACGGCCCGTTCGCGACGCTCCAGGCGACGATCAACGAGATCAACGCCGACTCGAAGAAGGTCAAGGGTCTCGTCGAGATCTTCGGCCGCGAGACCCCGGTCGAGCTCAGCTTCGACCAGATCCAGAAGAACTAGGGTCTGTCCGGCCGATCTTCGTGGGCCCGCGACGCCTGGCACGGCACCTCGCGGCGTTGTCGGCGTCGCCCCGGTACGTCCAGTACAGGGGCGATCCTCCGCCTTGCGAGGTACCGCACCAGACGCCGCGGACTGATCCACGAAGATCGGCCGGTCAGACCCTGGCGGCCCCTGCCGCACGGAGCTTCCGGTACACACACCTTCCAAGCAGGTCAGACCCGGCTCACGCCCTGTCTGACCTGCTTGGTTTTTGGTCGCGCAGCTATACCCGTTATCGTTGCGCGGTATGCCTCCGTCCGGATGACCGGATGGCGGCGAAACACTCTCACTAGGACCCGGAGAGAGCAATGCCTCCCAAGAAGAAGAAGGTCACGGGGCTCATCAAGCTCCAGATCAAGGCCGGCGCGGCCAACCCGGCTCCGCCGGTCGGCCCCGCGCTGGGCCAGCACGGCGTCAACATCATGGAGTTCTGCAAGGCCTACAACGCCGCGACCGAGTCGCAGCGTGGCATGGTCGTGCCGGTGGAGATCACGGTCTACGAGGACCGCTCCTTCACCTTCGTCACCAAGACCCCGCCGGCCGCGAAGCTGATCCTCAAGGCCGCGGGCGTGGAGAAGGGCTCCGGCGAGCCGCACAAGACCAAGGTCGCCAAGATCACCGGCGAGCAGGTCCGTGAGATCGCCACGACCAAGATGCCCGACCTGAACGCCAACGACATCGAGTCCGCGGCCAAGATCATCGCCGGCACCGCCCGTTCCATGGGCGTCACGGTCGAGGGCTGATCAAGCCCCCCTCAGCACCACAGTGGAAGGGCCAGCGCCGGCCCGTACCACGACTCCCACTCCCCAACTAGGAGCAGAAGTGAAGCGCAGCAAGACTCTCCGCGCTGCGGACGCCAAGGTCGACGCGGACAAGCTGTACGCCCCGCTCGAAGCCGTCCGCCTCGCCAAGGACACCTCCACGACCAAGTTCGACGGCACCGTCGAGGTCGCCATGCGTCTGGGTGTCGACCCGCGCAAGGCCGACCAGATGGTCCGTGGCACCGTGAACCTGCCGCACGGCACCGGCAAGACCGCCCGGGTCCTGGTCTTCGCGACCGGTGACCGTGCTGCGGCCGCGGAGGCCGCGGGCGCCGACATCGTCGGCGCCGACGAGCTCATCGACGAGGTGGCGAAGGGCCGTCTGGACTTCGACGCCGTCGTCGCCACCCCGGACCTCATGGGCAAGGTCGGCCGCCTCGGCCGCGTGCTCGGTCCGCGTGGGCTCATGCCGAACCCGAAGACCGGAACGGTCACCCCGGACGTGACGAAGGCTGTCACGGACATCAAGGGCGGCAAGATCGAGTTCCGCGTCGACAAGCACTCGAACCTGCACTTCATCATCGGCAAGGTCTCCTTCGACGAGACGAAGCTGGTCGAGAACTACGCCGCCGCGCTGGAGGAAGTCCTCCGTCTGAAGCCGTCGGCCGCCAAGGGCCGCTACATCAAGAAGGCCGCGCTGGCCACCACGATGGGCCCCGGCATCCCGCTGGACGCCAACCGCACCCGCAACCTCCTCGTCGAGGAGGACCCGGCCGCCGTCTGATCCTGCGGATCGGCAGGCAGCCGCAGGACGCGCGCTGTGAGCCCGGGGCGCGGCGGCGCGCGCGCCGGTCGGGGGGGGCCGGGGGGGGCGGCGCCGCGCCCCCCGGCCCCCGCCCCGGGCCCCCCCCCCCCCGGCCCCGCCCCCCCCCCCCCGCACCACCCGGGCCGGACCCTGTC